>CAJGDZ010000020.1 GCA_904502055.1 uncultured Clostridia bacterium
AGACCCATGCTGCAAAAGTTTTCGCCCAGCCTTTTTCAAAAGGCTGGCCGCCGGAGGCACGTTCCCCCCTCACCGATAAATCAAAATTTAAAGTCAATCGGTTCGTCCATTTGGACTCAAAAACTTGACAAATTGCGCATTTTTTAGTATAATGAAGAAAAAGTTTTTGGGGGAGGTGCCGTATGGTCGTTTTAAACGAAGCCGATTTTCGCAAGAAAATGAAGACCGAACCCAAGGGCTTTTTTGTTTTTTTCGGGGCTGAGGACTACCTCAAAAATCATTGTCTCACGGTGGCACGAGAGGCGGTATGCCCCGACGAGGGCTTGGCCTGCTTCAACGATATCACCATAAATTTCACCGACTACACGTCGGAGGCGCTGGAGAACGCGCTGGCCGCACCGCCGATGATGGCGGACAGCAAGCTGGTGGTGGTAAAGGCAATGGACTTCACGGCGATGAAGAGCGGCGATCTTGAAACGCTGTTTGGCATTCTCAGCGCTTATCGCGAGGACCCCTCCAACCTGCTGATCCTCTCGGCAACACCGGACGGCCTGGATCCCGGCCCGGCCAAAAAGCCCGATCCCATTTATGCGCGCCTTTCGGAGCTTGCCACACTCGTACGCTTTGACGAGGCAACGCCGCCAAAGCTTGCCGTCTGGGTAGCCAGACATTGTGCGAGCAAGCAGGTAAACATTTCCGAGGCCGACGCGCGTCTTTTGATCGACATCGCGGGCAAAGCTATGTTTACGCTGGCCTCCGAAATTGAGAAGCTGTGCTACTATGTTCTGGAGCACGGCCGAAACCGCATCACCGCCGAAGACATTCACTTTGTGACCATTCCCGCCGAGGAATGTGACACCTTTGCGCTCACCAACGCCGCCATGGCCGGCAAGCGTCAGGAAGCACTGGGGGCGCTTTCGGTTATGAAGGCAAGGCAAATAAAGCCTGAGATCGTGTTTGGCGAGATCTCGCGCCTTTACACCGACCTTTACCTTACCAAGCTTTACCTTGCAAGCGGAAAAACCGTCCAGGATCTTGCCTCACTGCTCAAGATCCACCCCTACCGCGCCGGACTTTACGCCAAATCGGCGGAAAAGGCCTCCTTTGCTCAGCTTCGTCGCATCCTTTCGCTGTGTGAAAGCACCGACCTTGCGATGAAGAGCTATGGAAAACGGAATTATGAACAGATCGAAAAGCTGATCTGCCTGATATAGGAGTCGTTATGGCTGAAATCAAAAAGACCAAGAAAAAGAAGAAGTGGTGCAAGCTACGCCACAAGGTGATCACCGCGCTTTTGCGCTGGCCCTTCTATGCGTATGCGCGCTTGAAATACGGCATTCGCGTGGAGCGATGCCGCGAGAAACGCCAGTTTCTGATCCTGTGCAACCACCAGACGGCCTTTGACCAGTTTTTTGTCGGACTTGCCTTTCCTCGCCCTCTGTATTACGTGGCCTCCGAGGACCTCTTTTCCAAGGGCTTTGTTTCCAAGCTCATTCGGTGGCTTGTCGAGCCCATTCCGATCAAAAAATCCACGTCCGATTCCCACGCCGTGCGCCTTTGCCGTAAGGTGGCGCTGGAGGGCGGCAGCATTGCGCTCTTTCCCGAGGGCAACCGCACGTACAGCGGAAAGACCGAGTACATAAAGCCTTCGCTTGAGCAGCTGGTGCGCTTTTTGCGCCTGCCCGTTGCCATCCTCAATCTGGAGGGCGGCTACGGCGTCCATCCCCGCTTCAGCGACGTTGTGCGCAAGGGAAAATGCCGCATCTACGTCAAGCGCATTCTCGAGGTGGAGGAATATCAGGCCATGGCAGCCGAAGACCTTGCCGCGCTTCTGGAGCGTGAGCTTTACGTGGATGACACCGCGCTCGGCGGCGAATACCGCCACCCAAAAATGGCGGAATACCTGGAGCGCGTGATGTACTACTGCCCCGAATGCGGTCTTTCCAAATGGGAGACCCACGGAAACACCGCCACCTGCCTTACCTGCGGAAAAACCGTGAGGTATCTGCCAAATCTTCGCCTTGATGGCGTGAACACCCCCTTCCCTTATGCAACGGTGGCGGATTGGTATGACGCGCAGGAGGCCTATATCCATGGCCTTGACCTCTCGGTATACAATGAGACCCCCGCTTATGTTGACACCGTCCAATTCTCCGAGGTCATTCTTTACCAAAACAAAAACGTCCTTGACAAACAGGCGATCTTCAAGCTCTACGGTGACCGCTACGAGGTCGAGACCAAGCATAGCACCTATGTCTTTCCGTTTGCCGACGTCTCCACCGTTTCGGTGCTGGGCAAAAACAAGCTGGACTTCTACACGGGCGACAAGGTCTACCAGATCAAGGGCGACAAGCGCTTTAACGCTGTTAAATATATGCATTTTTACTTCCGCTTTACACACGTTTTGAAAGGAGAATTGTATGACCAATTTTTGGGACTCTGACGTATGGGGCGTTCTGACGCTCTTCGGTCTGCTTCTCGGCGGCCTTATGTTCGCAAACTTCTTAAAGAGAAAGGTCGGCTTTTTGCGCCGCTCGCTGGTGCCCGCCTCGGTCTTGGCAGGCCTTGTGCTTCTCATCCTCTCTTTTTCCTACACGATGATCGTCGGCAAAAACGACGCCGGCGAATATCAGAATCTCTTTAAGCTTTCCATCTTCAACGGAAACGTCACCTCGGGGCTTGACATTCTGTATATCATTACCTATCATTGCCTGGCGCTCGGCTTTGCGGCCACCACGCTCGGCTCGACCAAAAAGCCGCTTGGCAAAAAGCGTGCCGCCGAGATCTTCAACACCGGCGTCACCACCGTTTCCACTTACCTTATGCAAGGCATTCTCGGCATCGGAATCACCATTTTGGGGGCACTTCTGATTGGAGAGATCTTCCCTGCCGCCGGCATCCTGCTCCCCTTCGGCTACGGCCAGGGCACGGGACAGGCCATGAACTACGGTGGCATCTACGAGGCCGACTACGGCTTTGTGGGCGGCAAAAACTTCGGTCTTACCATTGCCGCACTTGGCTTCCTTTCGGCCAGCATCGGCGGCATCTTCCATATGAACCGCATGAAGAAAAAGGGGATCCTCATTAAGTCCCCCAACGAGATCGTGGTCCCCACCCGTCCCATCGAGGAAGAGGAAGAAATTTCGTCGGGCGGCGGCGCTGACCGCTTCACCATCCAGTTTGCGCTGATCGCCATTGCTTATTTCCTCACGTACATCATTATGCTGGTTCTCAGCAAGATCCTCCCCTCAATGCAGGCCACCATCTACGGCTTTAACTTCCTGTTTGCCGTGCTGATGGCATCGCTCATCCGCGGAATCGTCAATTTCCTGACCAAGAAAAAGATCGCGCACCGCGCCTATATCAGCCCGTATCTGATGGCGCGTATCAGCGGCTTCTTCTTTGATCTGATGATCGTGGCCGGCTTCGCCGCCATCCAGCTGGAGCTTTTGGCCGATCAGTGGATCCTTCTTGTGCTCCTCGGTACACTCGGCCTGTTCTCCACGTATTTCTACAACTACTTCATTGCCAAAAAATTCTTCCCCGAATACGCGCAAGAGCAGTTTTTGGTCATGTACGGCATGCTGACGGGTACGGCAAGCACCGGTATGCTTCTTCTGCACGAGATCGACCCCGACTACAAAACGCCCGCGGCCGATAACCTGGTCTATCAGAACTTCCCCGCCCTCGTGTTCGGCTTCCCGATGATGCTTCTTGCCACGCTCGCTCCCAAGGAGCCGGTCAAGACCCTCATCATCCTGGTTCTGTTCTTTATCGTGATGAACGTCATCCTCTTCCGCCGCCAGATCTTCTGCCGCAAAAACAAAAAATAACAAATCCCCCAAAAAAACGCGGTGTCCGATTCTCGGACACCGCGTTTGATATTGCTTTAAATTTTGATTTATCGGTGTGTTTGAATGGCTATGCTTGCACGAACGTTATCGGATGAAAGGCTCCCTCCGGGGAGGGAGCTGGCGCCGAGTAGGCGACTGAGGGAGCCCGCGCGATAATAGAGTTTGCAAGCACAATGAAGTCGCGCAGGCTCCTTCCACCGCCACAGGCGGTCCCCCTCCCTCTCGGAGGGAGGCTTAGTTTGCACGCCACCTTCGTTCAAGCGTAGCCAGACCAACAAACTTCAATTTGTTCTTCCCTTGTTCTTCTCTCGGAGCTTGCGCGCGATGGCAACGATGCTGCTCAGAAGCACGAAGCTTTGCGCCAGAATAAGCGAATACGCCCCCGTAAAGCACTGATAGGAGATATTGACAAAGGATTTGACCACCGTGCACACGTTGTAGCCCAGCACCTGTTTCTGCACCAGCGAAAGGGCAAACAGTGCGGCCGTAGCAAGCGGCAAGAGATCATAGAAGTGGGCAAAGCCGCCCACAACGATCACCACGTAGGAAATCAGATACAAGCCCGTAAGCACCGCGCGGCAAGGCTTCCTTGCGCGCACAAGGTACCGATCCGCAAGAAAAATAAGCAAGCAGTAAAGCGTTGCGGAAACGCTTGTAAAGGCGCCGACCTTCTCCGCAAGCAAAAAATATTGCGCGGCAGTCAGCAGATTGATCAGCGTCTCCATCAGGGCAACGACCGCCATTTTTTTGAACTGTGGCGTGAGGATCGCCAAAACCAGCACCGCAAGACCGCACCCCTGCGCCACAACAAACTCTAAGGTCATATCTACCTCCGAAAAACATTCTCGACCATCAAATCATAGCACAAACCGCCGCTCGTGTCAAGAGTTCTCACAAAACGCATTGACTTTTTTCCAAAAGCGTGCTATAATGTTCCCGTTACCATAAAAAGGAGAAAGGCTATGAAAAACAAGCATACATTGTCAACACTTGCGCTCCTTCTTTGCGCCCTTCTGCTTGTCTCCTGCTCACCAAGCACGATTCCAACCATTGGCACCGCGCCCGAGAGCAGCTTGGCGGATTCCACCCCGCCCGAGACCGATCCCCCGGAGACAACACCTCCCGAAACCGAGCCGCCCGTGCCCAAAAAGCGCGTGGCCATCACCTTTGACGACGGCCCGTCCCGCCAGGGGCTGACGGAGAAGATCGTAGACGAGCTTGCCAAATACGGCGGCAAGGCCACCTTCTTTGTACTGGGCAACCTGATCTACTCCTCCACCGGCGAATCGTTGGCTTACGCCTCCGAGCACGGCTGTGAGATCGCCATCCATGCCTATACCCACGAAAAATATTTTGACACCTGCTCGGAGCAGGAATTCTACGAGGAGCTGGAGCTGACCGAGGAGGCCATCCGAGCATACGTAGATGACCCCGTCACGCTTCTGCGCCCGCCCGGAGGCCGCATCACAAGCGCACGCGCGCTGGCGTCGGGCTATCCCATCATTCTCTGGTCGGTGGACAGCGAGGATTGGCGCTATAAGGGCCGTGCCGACGACGAGACGATTCGCACCAATGTCCATAAGATCGTAGAAAACGTAATCAGCCAGGTCGAGGACGGCGACATCATTTTGATGCACGAGATCTATACGAATTCCTACGAGGCCACCTGCTTGATTCTTAAGGAGCTTGATGCGCTCGGCTATGAATTTGTCACCGTTACCGAGTTGCTTGGCGAGCAAGGACTCACGCCCGGTGAGATCATTTACCGAAAATAAAACCAAAGAGAGAGCCTTCGGCTCTCTCTTTTTACTGCGATACAAAATACACCCTGAGGGCTTTGCCCTCAGGGTGTATTTTGGTTTCTTCTACAACCTTAGATCTCCTGCTCCTCGTTTGCGGGATTATTGCCACCCATAAGGGGAATAATCGGGAACAGAAGCTCGGATGCGCAAATAATATCCAGGTCGTTACGAGAAATCATCTGCATTTTGGGGGCTTCATACTTTCTCATGTTTTTCATCACCTTTCTATTTTATGCGGCTGTAATACCGTAAGGAATGCTATAAGCGTTTACGGGATCCACGCTTTCCTGAAGCGCGGACGTAAAGCCGATGTTGGTGTCAAAGCCGAAGCACTCACCTGCTGCTACGAAGTAGTAGTAAAGCGCCTCACAGGCGGCCTTGAGCCCATCGGTGATCTGCGCGTTCTGTGTACCAAAGACTGCGAATACGTAGGACATCGGGCTTGCCGTGTAGGTCATGGTCTCGCCGCCCTTGGTGATCACGAAGTCAACCGCGGTAGCCAGCGAAGCCGTACCGATGTGCGCGGCCTCAATGTAGTACATACCCTTGCCCTCCTTGACCTCTGCCACCTGACCGCCGACCGTGAAGGTATATCCCTCAAGGCTGTCAGCCGTGAAGTAGAGACGAAGCGACATCTGGTTTTCCATGGTAAGCGTTGCACCGTAGATCGTGATACCGGAAACAGAGCCATTCTGCGTAGCCTTTACAGCGTCACCGCCGGCAAGACCCTCGCCGATACCGGTCAGATAACCGGCCTCGATCCAAGCGACCTCCTCAGCGGGCGTCATCGCCAGATTCTCAACGTTGTGGTTAAAGAAGGTCTGAACCCTTGCACCGTATCTGAGAAGCGAAGCAACGGCAGCCTTGGTCTTGGCCTCCAGAGTCTCCAGAGCCATCAGAGCGTTTGCATAGGACTTTGCCGTAGTGCTCCACGTTGCATAAACCTCCTTGGTTTCCGCATCCTGAAGCTCAAGTACAATACCATCGGTAAGCTCAGCCATACCAACGGCAACGTCAACGGTAATCTTGCTTGCAGAAACAGCGTACTCACTGAGGTTCTTGCGAGCAACCTCCTCGCCGTTGATCTTAACGACAACGTCCGTGCCGTAGTAGTCAGCGGTTACTGCGGGCATATAATAAAGCTCAAACCTATCGGAGGCAATACCGCCTTGAGTATCTACGGTCTCGCCGAACGAAACACCGGAAACCTGATCGATCTGAGTACCCGTGTAGGAGAGCTTGCTCCTCCAACTGGAGTTACCGGAGATTGCGAGAGATCCGTCATCCTGAGTCTTTACATTCATGGCAGTGGATGCAGTGTCGGAGTAGAAGTAGCCCGAATTGTTGTAAGGCTTGCCCTCCGCATTCAGCTGAGGCATGAAGCTACCGGCCCAGAAGGTGTGAACCTCAGAGCCCTCGGTCAGCTGACCGAACGTAACACGTGCCGTGTTGTAGATCTGAAGGTTACCCTGGTAGACCTTGCCGTCAGACATGATACGGTAGTTGTCCTTGATAACGACCTTGCCCTCAAAGTTAAGGGCGTTTGGCTGGCCCTGGCGTGCAATGTGAGGACCTGCGTTATACGTGGTGGTATCATTGATCTTAATAATGTTGTCAACAAGCGTAACATTTTTCAATACCAGCCTCGTGTTGTTGTAGCCAAGGATCGCTCCGTCATCTCTGGATTTCGTTTCGATACGGGCACCTGTGAACACACAATTCTCAATGGTACCTTCTGCATTGTGAGAAAGCATCTTCGCACCAAGAGGCGTAAGAGGACCGTCCCAAACACCAACCTCGGCAGCACCGCCGTGGAAGACGATGTTCTTGAGAACGATACCGTTTGCGCCGAGACGAATCATATAGCTGTTTATATTCTCCTCGGCAACAGGGTCGGGGGAGAGTCTCCAGGTAAGCGTCTTGCCGTTGCCGTCAATCGTGATTGGCTTGGTAATGTTCAGGTTGTGAACACCCGTTACGTCCTTAAGGACCTCAACGATCTGACCTGCGGAAGCCGCAGCGATAACATCTGCAAGATTACCGTATGTAAGCGTAGCACCGTCAATAACCGCCTCCGCATCGGGAGCAACGATCGCCTTGATGCCATACTCATATACGTTTGCCACCGAAACCGTGGTTGCCACCTCTTCGCCGTTGGCATTCACATAGAACCACGTGCTACCGTCAAGGATCTTGTTGTTTTCCGCATCATAGGCAAGCGGCGTGGAACCGTATGCGGGAAGAGCACTTCCTACCATAGTCCAGCAAAGAACGCCCTGATTGTTATAAGCATAGAGGGCCGTACTTCTGGCGTGGCTGATTTTACCGAGGACCTGTGCGCCCTCGGGAATCGTGCAGTAACCGGCCGCGGCTGTCAAATCGGTTCCCTTTACACACACCGGATCGTTTGCGCCGGTGGTGGAAGAAGTGTCTGTAACCACTCTACCGGTAAAGGTACCCGTAAGACCCAATGTTGAATTTGTATTGTAGAGATACATAATATTCTTCGTGTCGTTGGTACCGTTGAAGATTTGAGTATCTCCCTCGATATATACCTTGACGCCGGTGAAATAGAATGCAGCATCTCGTCCGTTACAATTCACACTCTTTACGTTCTTGAGTGTAAAGGTTCCACTGTTACCTGCCAGAACCGCGCCACGGCTGATCCAAAGGTTACCTCCGTTAGCAGAGGCCGTAGTTTCCTCTCTGGTATCAAAGTTCTTGAAGGTACAGTCCTCAATCGTATACGTATTATAGATGGTATTAGCCCTCAGAAGCGTCATGCCGTCGGTAGGAACCGAAGTCGTGCCGTCCTCTGCCGTAATCGTGCCGTCAAAGATACCGTTTCGAATGGTAATATCCATGTAGGCACCACCCGACGTTCCCTGAGCATTGATATAGATATTCTTATTCGCTCTTGTCACGGTATAGCCGTTAAAGTCAACGATCATATCCGCATAATAGGCAAAGCCCACGCTCTCGGTAAGACAAAGATCGCCGGTCACCTCAACGTACTTATAGGCTTTCGTTCCAATCGCCACTCTGAACGCCGTTTTCGATTCATCGGTATCGGCTGTTGCCTCATCATCGGCAACCGCCTCTACTTTGGTCCAAGTCTTTCCGTCAGCAGAAGCCAGAACCAAGGCGTCCGTTGTTGTAAGCTTACCGATATAATCGGTGCCGTTTGCGTGAGTTTTGGAAGCGGTTCCCCACTTTGCATCCGTCCAGGTTGCCCAGGTGGGAAGAGAAAGGATGGCACCGTTCTTGATCGCCATTTCACCGGTAAAGAGCTCCTTCTCGCCGGAAGCATCCATAACCGTCAGCTTGACCGTATCGGTAAGTACCGAATAGTTAGCGGAGATACCTGCAGTAATCAGGTAGCAGCCCCAAGGCGTTGTCTCGTCCTCAGGAACCATATGCATAAACGTGTTGGTGGTTGCGCCCTGAGGTGAACACCAGATCTTGCCCTCGGCACCGGCGCCAACAAAGATGGCACCCGGCCTTGCATACTTACCGGCAGAATCGTAGGAATCACCAACAAAGAATACGCAACCGCGGCGTCCTTTCGCCTCATCACGGTTCATTCCACCGGGAGCGTTCATACCGACAAGGCCCGTGAAATCCTCCTCCACAACCATCAGCGAACTTTCGATCATCGTACCACTGGTATAGTTAAGATATACGTTTGCCGTAGGTGCGCCCGTAATATTATGGTAATTGTCCTTAATTACTGTGTTGCCCGAAATATGAAGCTTGTCGCCCCAGTAGCCTACACCGCTGTTCGGAATGAACACCGTGTATCCTTCTGTATTCTTCATCACATTGTTATCGAGCATCTCGCTGCCGGCATAGTTGCCAACAAGCTGAGTATCCTTAAGCCATACGCCAAGATTACTGTTGTATACGGTAGCATCATGTGTTACTACACCGGTATTAGACGTAATCGTTTTGTTTTGATTAAAATAGACACAAGCGGCGCGTCCAAGCGTACGGAACGCCGTCATCGTACAATTCTGCATCTCGAAGTGAGCAGTCTGAGGCACGTAAATCGCGCCATTGGAAGCATTGGTTTTTCCGAACGTCTTCATGGTCTCAACCTTGCCGTCCCAATCCATATCCTGACCAACAAAGTTGATGTTCTTGAACACCGTTGTACCTTGATGCGTGATGTTAAAGAAATGCGTGGTTGCCTCTACGTTGATGGAATCGTCAATGTAGACCGTATGGCCCTGACCGTCGAATTCGGCGATGGGCTTAATGATCAATCCGGCCTCCTCAATTTCAGCATCCTTATAAAGGACAAGTCTGTAATTTGCGGTGCTGGAATGCTGGTACACTGACTTAATTACTTCTTCAAGTGTTCCCTGGATCGGTGTCTTTACACTGTCTCCGTCCGGATCCCAAGTGACTGCCGCACCGTTTACATTGAAGAGTGCAGCCTCGTACTCCGGCTCTGCTTCCTCCGCCGCTGCCGTTACTGCCGTGCCGACAAGAATGCCGGTGAGCAGAACGAGAACCGCAAGAAGGAAAGCCAGCGAAGACTTTTTCCAAAATGTTCTCATTGATTCAAACCCCTTTTGATTATTTGAATTGTTTGGCAGGCCCTTTGCCGATTGAAAAACAGAATAGAGAAAAGAACGGCTCTGCCAATGACCCACTATCATTATACTATTCCGAAATCCCCTTGTCAAGTACTTTTTGGTAGGTTTTCACCGCTTTTTTTGGAGTTCCGAAACATTCTTTGTCACGTTTTGCCAAACCGAGGCTGATTTTTTTGTGCACCATGACTGTTCGGCCGCCCGGACGCCAAAAAAAGACAGTTATAAACAAGGAATTAAAAAGCAAAGCAAAAGAAAACAAAAACCAAAAAATTGACAAAATAAAAGGCTGCACAGCAGCCCGCGAGAGCTGTCGGCAGCCAAAACAAAAGCGGCAGGGTCTATATCCCTACCGCTTTGATTCGCTTAGTCGGCGTATACGCTGACCTGCTTCTTATCCTTGGTCTTGTGCTCGAACTTTACCTTGCCGTCGATGAGTGCAAACAGCGTATCATCCTTGCCGATACCAACGTTGTTACCGGGATGGATGGCCGTGCCTCTCTGTCTGACAATGATGTTGCCGGCAAGAACTGCCTGACCGTCAGCCTTCTTCACGCCAAGGCGCTTGGACTCACTGTCTCTGCCGTTCTTGGTAGAACCAACACCCTTTTTATGAGCAAAAAACTGTAAACTAAGCTTAAGCATGGTACTTACCTCCGTGTTTGTTATAAGATCTTATTAAAGAATTACTCGTAATCTTTTTCGATTACGTCAACCTCAAGGAACTTGTAATACTCCTCCACCATATCGTTGAGCTGGTAGAAGTACGACATAAAAAGTCCCGATACCGCGTATCGCTTGCGCTCGTCCTCCTCGTACTCGGGAAGCGCCGCCTTCGAACGCACCGTGATCTTTGTGTCATCCTCGCTGATGTCATACTCCACGTCCGAGGCGTATGCCACCTCAACCGTGTTGATGATCAGCATGGTCATAGCCGACAGCGCCGAGCAGAGAATGTCCTCCCCCGCGTCCGCGTAGCCCGTGTGACCCTGTTCCTCAAAGCCATAGAACGTGCCGTTCGACTTGTAAAAAATGATCTTAGTCATTTTTTAAAGCGCTCAGCCCTCGATCGAAAGGATCTCAACCTTGGTGTAAGGCTGTCTGTGACCCTGCTTCTTCTTCTCGTTCTTCTTGGACTTGTACTTCATTACGTAGATCTTCTTGGCCTTGCCGTTCTTAAGAACCTTGGCAGTAACCTTTGCGCCCTCGACGGTGGGAGCACCGATCTCAAGCTTGTCACCAACCGACAGAGCCTTTACGCTCTCGAAGGTAATGGTCTCGCCCTCTGCGACCTCAAGCTTCTCAACGAAGATCTGATCGCCCTCGACGACTTTGTACTGCTTTCCTCCCGTTTCAATCACTGCGAACATGGAAAGCACCTCTCTTTCATTTTAAGTCTCGCTAAACCTAGGCGGCGCCAGGCGCACTTATAAAGCCCGTTTTATGCGGCATATCATTATATCACAACAAAATCCGTTTGTCAATAGCTTTTTGAAAAATATATTTCCCCCTGCTTTTTATACGCCAAAGCACTCGCGGTTGGTGCCGTAGAACACGTCGTCGCGGCCGCCGATCAGCTTGCAGAACACCTCAAATTGCTCCCACGCACCGGGACGCATATCAAACTCAAACGAGTGCCCCCAAACGTAAAGCAACGTGTCCTCCTTTGGATCGTTCTCCAAAAACGCCTTGGCCAGCGGCACAAGACCGTCCCACATGGCGTGACAGGTGGGGTGAAAACGGTAGAGATCGCTCTGCGGCGCGGTGCTCTCTGTGGAGACAATGGTGCGGGCGTACTTGATCCCCGTGTTTTCCGCGATCAGCCTTGCTACGCGCTCGTTGTGGTTCTGACCGCCGCAGGGGTATGCCATCCCCACCACCTCGTAGCCGACAAGCTCGGAGAGGTTTTGGCGGTCGCACTCGACCTGGCGTATGACCTCCTCGTCGGTCTGATTGGGCAGAAAGGGGTGCGTCAGCGTATGTGCCGCCACCTCGTGCCCCTCATAGATCGCGCGGATCTCCTCGGCGCGCGGCTTAACGTGCGCCACCGTCCGATCCTCGCGGATCAGGGACATCGCCTTGCCCAGAAGCTCGGAATTGAGATTAAAGGTGCATTTTAAGCCGTATTTATTGAGAAGTGCGATCAGACGCTGATCCTGCGTGTCGCCGTCATCAAAGCTGAACGTGACCGCCTTTTTCTTGCCACCGATCATATCAAAGCGCCTCCCAGTCACACAGTGTGGCCGCCATAACGGCCTTTATGGTATGCATGCGGTTCTCCGCCTCGCGGAAGACCACCGACTGCGCGCTCTCAAACACCTCGTCGGTCACCTCCATGGCGGTTCTGCCGAATTTTTCGCCCATTTCCCTTCCAACCTGCGTCTTCATATCGTGATAGGAGGGCAAGCAGTGCATAAACACCGTCTCCCCCTTGCCGGTCTTGGCCATCGCCTCGGTGTTGACCTGGTAGGGCGCAAGGTCGGAAATTCGCTCCTGCCAAACCTCCACCGGCTCACCCATCGAGACCCAAACGTCGGTATAAATGACGTCCGCGCCGACAAGTGCCTTGTCCACATCGGGCTCAAAATGGAGCTTCGCCCCGGTTTCGGCCGCGATGCTCTCGCATTCGGCAATAAGCGCCGCATCCGGAAAATACTTTGCGGGACAGCAAGCCGTGAAATCCATCCCCATCTTGGCACAGCCCACCATCAGCGAGTTGCCCATGTTGTAGCGTGCATCGCCCATATACACAAACTTAAGTCCGCGAAGCTTGCCAAACTGCTCGCGAATGGTCAGAAAGTCCGCCAGGATCTGCGTGGGGTGAAACTCGTTGGTAAGCCCGTTCCAAACGGGGACGTCGGCATATTTCGCCAGCTCCTCCACCAGCTCCTGACCGTAGCCACGGTACTCAATGCCATCATAGATCGAGCCGAGAACGCGCGCCGTGTCGGCAATGCTCTCCTTTTTGCCGATCTGCGAGCCGTTGGAGTCAAGATACGTAACCCCCATGCCCAGATCGTACGCGGCGACCTCAAAGCTGCAACGCGTGCGCGTGCTGGTCTTTTCAAAAATCAGAGCAATGTTTTTACCCTCGCAAAGACGGTGCGGAACGCCCGCCTTTTTCTTGGCCTTCAGCGAAGCGGCAAGATCGATCAGTGCCCCGATCTCCTCGCTTGTAAAGTCCAGAAGCTTCAAAAAATCTTTTCCTTTAAAATTCATACGTTCCTCCAAGGTCTAAGAATTCGCCGTAACCACGGCAAGCGGCTCGGATGCAACGGAGCTTTCAGCCCCCATAGCAAAGCCGTACGGATCCACGCCGGCCACAAAACCGCCCGACATCAGCGTATAGGCATTGCCACGCGAGACGTCCGCGCCGGAAATATACGCACAAGAATATGCCGCCACGCTCTCCAGAGAGAGAAGCATGCGGTCCTCGTTATCGCAAAGCAATAGCGGATATTTTTCGCCCTGCTCCTTAAAATAGCAAAGAATCACGCCTTGCTTCCCGGTCGGGAAAAATTCACGCGCACGTTTTGCGTTTCCAAGCGCCATCATCGTGCCGCCCGTAACAACGCCAACACCGAAATCAAGCGGGAGCTCCTTGGCACCCGCCACAAGGCAAACACCGCCCGAAAGACGGAAGGCACCGCTCGTTTTCACACCGCTGTTTGTCGCCCCGACATAAAGATGACCGCCCGAAATATCCACACTCTTTGCCAAAACACCGATGCGGCTCTTCTCCAAAATCACAATGCCGTCCGAGATACCGACCGCTGCATCCGAGCAAAGCCCCTCGTGAACCGCGCGGACGTACAAGCGTCCACCGTCCACACAAAGCGTACCCTCGCTGTAGAGCGCGTGATTCGAGGCATCAACCACCAATGTACCGCCGAGGATCTGGATATCGGAGGCAGCACAAATGCCGTCCGAGTACACAACAAAAGCGCGTTCAACGCTTGCCGCTTGTGCATTTTCCTCAATTTCAAAAATATCCCAAAAGCTTGGCATAGTTTCCTCGGGCTGCTCCTCAACCTCGGGATCGTCAACACGCACCCCCGATGTCAGGTCAACCACGCCGTCCTTCATCACAAACAAAGACTCCGCACGAATCGAGTCACCCGTTGACTTGACCGTAAGCGAGCCGCCGCTTACATATACGTAACTGACCGGCTTTTTATCTACGTTCTCATAGTCTGACCAAAGCGTGTCGCCAAGAACGGCACCCGAAAGCACGCCCTCCTCCTCGGCTCGAATCGCGATCTCGCCGCCGCCCAGCCTCACGGCACGCTCGCCAACAAGGCCCGCCTTGGTAGTCGAAACCGAAATCTTGCCGGCGGTCACCGTCAGGACACCCATCGATGCAATTCCGTGGGTTCGGTTGCCAAAAACCGAAAGGCTGCCCGAGCCGTTGATGCAAAGGTCCATGCGCGACAGCAGAACGGCATCGTTCAGCTTATCCATAGCCGAGGGCTTGCCCTCCGTTGAGTTGGAAAGCGAGTTTTCCCCTTCCAGGGTAAGCAAAACCGCGCCCGCCGAGCGAATTTCAATTGCCGTGCCCCCTTTTCCTGTCAAGGAAAGATCCGAAAGCACCAGATGCACAGCATCATCGCTCGAAGCGCTTACCGCAAGAAGCGCGCCGTCCGCGCTTCCGCTTACTATATATGTGCCTGCCGCGGTAACGGTTACGTCTTTCCCGGCACTATCTGCGCCCCTTCCGTAAACCGTACTGCCGCCGTTGGCAAATACGATACGCGTAGCGTTGTCCTTCTCATAGGCAGGACTCTGCTCGCGCTCGGTGTACTCCAGGTTAAGATTGGACAGTCCCACGGTTTCGACCCGAATCTCGCCGCGCACGGGCGAAATCCCCTCAAAATGCTTATTGTACTGATCCGCAGGCGTTATCTCGTCAAGAAAGCCCATATCAAAGATGTCCGCACACGATGTTAAAAGCAGCGGAACAAGCATAAGCAGAGCAATCCATTTGTATTTTTTCACAAATTTTGTTTCCTTTCGGTTTTTACAGAGTTTCGTCATTCACCGGAGAGGGATCGGACGATCCCCGAATCATCGTTTCGCACCTGCCAGGGACCAATAAGATCCGCAGTAGACGCACTCCTTCCGTAAATATCATCCTTATATAAGATAACACAAAGCAAGCCATTTGTCAAGAATAAAGTAAGGGCTCCCACAAAGAGAGCCACAGAAAGACACATAAACAAGAATTCCGGCAAACCGCGAGGGTTTACCGGAATTCATAGGTGGGTTTTTAGAATTGCTTTAGCCAATTCTTATTTTCAGTCTCGCGCCTCATGAAAGACGCGAGACTTTGAAATTGTCGATCTTATACGCCAACCTTGTAGATGGTGATAACATCAATCACGATCTCATCAAGCTTGTCGTTGTATGCCTTAAGCTCCTCGCTATCAATAGAAGCATTCTCGTATGCGCCAACGCCAGCGGTTCCACCGGTAGCTACGTCCTTGTAGTAGTCAACTACAGTGATATCGTAGGTCTTGGAGAGCCAGGTCTTGTCAGCGTGAGCGAACTTAACGTCCTTGGTAAGCTGAACGTCCTGAGCTGCAGAAGAAACTGCAAGGGTCAAACGCTCGTAGTTAGCAGCGTTGCCGATAGCGGTAAGACGGCTGTCGTTGATCTTACCGGCAGCATCAACTCTGAGCATGTTAACAACAAGTGCCTTGATGTAGTTGAAGCCGTAGTTGGAAGTGGGCTCGCCCCATCCAGCCTTAGCATCAGCAATGGGCTGATATGCCTTGCCCATGTTGTTAACCGTGAACTTAGCCTCAAGGTAGCTTGCAAACATAGGAAGTGCAAATGCGGGAATGAATCTGTCGTAAAGCACAGAGTTCAGAGCCTCAGCATCGGTGTTCTTAACAAGGTACTGAATGCTTCCCTCTGCATCTCCAAACATGAAGTCATAGAACTTCTGGTTATCATCGATGGCAAGAGCGCCATTGATGGTCTTCTCGCGAACCTTGTTCCAAAGAGCAGTCATAGCTGCATCTGCAGAATCGTAAGGAGTACCAGCGAAGTAGTTGGTGTTCGTGGTGCTGAGAGTGTACTCAAAGAATCCGCCGTTGTCCATACGGAAGTTGATGAGCTTAACCGATGCATGGTACTTATCCTTGTTGTCAACCGTAACCTTCTCGGTGGAAGCAGAGGTTGCGCCGTAGAAGTAACCGTAAGTAGCACGGTTCTGG
>CAJGDZ010000021.1 GCA_904502055.1 uncultured Clostridia bacterium
ACGTTATCGGATGAAAGGCTCCCTCCGGGAGGGAGCTGGCGCCGAGTAGGCGACTGAGGGAGCCCGCGCAGCAGTAGAGTCTGCAAGCACAATGAAGTCGCGCAGGCTCCTTCCACCGCAACAGGCGGTCCCTATCTCACTGCGGCTCGGTCACGCTCGGGCTCTGACTGCCATTTAGGCAGTCATTCACTCCCCTCGCGCCGCTTCGCTACCCTCTCGGAGGGAGGCTTAGTTTGCACGCCACCTTCGTTCAAGCGTAGCCGGACCGTTAAACTTCAATTTAGCGCACGAGCCAATGTGTCGACAAGCGGATCGGGGTTGGTGCAAGCCGCCCAGAGAAGCGTTTTCCCCTTCACAAGTGCCCGGCTTCCGACATCCGCATCGTGGCGTGCCAAAAGCTCACCGCGCGCAAGGCAGAGCGTCGCCAGCTCGCGTGCCGCGCCGGCGGAGTAGCAATCAAACACCGCCACCTCGCACACGTCGCCCCGCGCCGAAAGATAAAAGGAGCAGGAGCGGACGCCGCCAAGCTCGGCCTCACATTCCCCCAGCATCCGCAAAAGCATTTGCCGCGCGGATGCTTGTTCATCGCCCGCTTCCAGCGTATATACCACGCCCGAAGGAAGCGAATGGGCGGCAAGAAGCGTCCCGATCGCCTCGTTTGGCGACGTATGGACACGCGAGCACGACGAAAACAGAAAAACAGAAGCAAACAGCATCCAACAAAAAAACGCCTTAAACCCTCTCATAGACACCCCCAAAATACACTTCACCGCCATTTTATGTAAAGAAACGCTGAAATAGCCCTCGCGTCCCCGAAAATGACTCTTGACAGGCACCGACTTTTCATGATATAATATTATGAATAATTTTTTCCAGCAGAAAGGAACGAATATGATGTTTTCTTCCCGTTTTGGCAAAAGAACGCGCGTGCTTCTCGTTTGCCTGCTCTCCCTTTTTGTTCTGGCCTCTCTCAGCCTCGCGGTAGGAGCTGTTCAGAACGAGCAAACGCTGCTCACGCTTGACCCCAATACCATGGATAGCTTGACCGGCTCCACGGATGCATTCTCCTGGAAGGCCGGCGGTGGCTACGGCATTATCCAGGCAGATACCAACACTTACCGTGACAAGGTGATCCGTATTTCCAAGGGAAATTTTGCGATCACCGACACAAAAAAGACCCTGGCCGACCACAAGGTGGTCTCGGTCAGTGCCGACCTGTATTTCGATGCCCTGCCGAGCGGAATCTACAGTTCCACCGTCTCGTGCGATCCGAACACCGACCTGGAATTCCAATCTCAATCGGTGGTCACCTGGTACGGAATGGTGGGCGAAGCGGGATACTTTGACGGAATCCGCATCGACTCCGAGGGAAACCTCTACTACGGCACCACTCTTGGCACCGCCATCGGCTATAAGCTGGCGGAAAAGACCTGGTACAACCTTCAGATTATTCACTCGGCCCTCTCCAATAACTCGGAGATCTGGGTAAACGGCGAGCGCGTGGCGGTCGTCAATTGCCGCTTCCGCGATACCTCCGAGTACGTTCGTTTCTTTGACGGCAAGTTCTCGTATAACGCTTACGTAAAGAATATCAAGATCTCGGCCTCCGATACGCCGTACTACTGCGGCATCGTTAAGGAGAACACCTCCGACTTCCTGTCCTACCAGACCACAAAGCCCGCCGCCGACGGCAGCTTTAAGCTCCGTATAATCGCCGGCGTGGATTCCCTCAAATACAAGAGCTTCGGCTACAGAGTGCTTATTCTTACCAAGGATGCAAGCGGAAATACGGTCACCCGTGAGCTTGAGGGAATCGATAACGCCGCCTACTCCTCGTTCTTCGGCGGTAGCACCCGGTACGGAGTCAAGGATACCTTCGGTTATGAATACGCGTGCCTGGCCACGCTGGAAAACCTCAATAAGAATTCCAAATTCACCGAGATCATCATCTTCCCGTACACCGTTTCGAACACCGAAGCCAAGGTTTACGGTGCCCCCATTTCTCTCGCATACACAGGTGCGACCGACCGCGACGGATATCCGCTGTTTTCCAAAAACAACACACATCACGCCGACGTGCTCCCCACGGATGATACCTCTATTTATAACGGTACCGGCTACGCCGACACGGTCTACGGCGCTGAGACCTCGCTTATGGTCCGTAACACCGGTGGCGTCGAGGCCTTACTTTACCGCGCCGTTTACCTGAAGTTTACCATCCCCAAGGAAACGGTAGACCGCTTGGCTACGATGGCTAACATTTTCTTGCGCGTGAACGTCAAAAATTACGAAAAGGATACATCGCGTGACATTCGCCCGCTTGTGCTCTTTGCCGCCTCGACCGGTTGGGATGAGGATACGCTGACCTATGCCACACGCGCGAATGCCGTTCGCGGCGAGGAGATCGCACGCATCGACGGCGAAGAATGCTCCGGCTATATTTCCTACGACGTCCTGGACTACATCAAAAAGCAGACACCGAGCGCCGACGGCTCGATCACCGTGGCCTTCTGTCTCACGCAGCCCGACGGGCACCCAAACACCCGTATGCTTTATATCTACGCCAAGGAAAGCGGCAATGCGCCCTACCTTCGCTTTGAGGAAACGCTTTACGGCCATAGTCTTTTGACTGTCAAGACCGCCAACGAGGGCTATGAGCCCCTCGCGTATGCCGAAAAGCTGGTAGACAATTGGTTTGACGTGCTTTACCCCAAGCTGTATCTGGACGAGAACGGCAACCGAAATTACCACGACGAGCTGGGAGACTTTGACCCGAACGGCTACGCTGCCATCGAAGCGACCGGCGACTATACCGACAAGATCATGTGGAAGAATGGTTTGCCCTGGTACAGCGCACCGACCGAAAACAAGATCAGCAACATTGTACTGCATAAAGACGCCTGGGATAATGAAAAATATCTTCCCCGCTTTGCCCGTACGCTCTCAACGCTGGGTACCAGCACCTCCAACGCGTACCTTTCCTCCGCGTATGCCAAGAAGCAAACCGAATACGATGCCTTCGGCGGCATTACCAATATGGGCTTTACGGGTAAGGTAACCAACTACTTCCATACCGAGAAGCACACCGACGGCCGAACCTACATCATTGACCCACTGGGCAATCCCTATTTTGCCGCCAGCGTAAACACCGTTGTATACGGAACGGCGGACACCAAAAATCAGCAAAATTACATCCTTGATGCTTACGAAACACCGGAAAACTTCTTTACCGAGATCTCCGCATCGCTTCGCGATCTTGGCGTAAACACCGCCTTTGTAAGCTCCTCCGACAGCCTCCTGGCTGTCAAGGAAAACGGCCTTGCCGTTACCGTGAGCGCGTACGGAATCGGTGATTACATGGCAAAGCTCGGCCGCTCGCAGGTCTCTGAGGGCGTCTTCCCGAACAACAATACCATCAACGTATTCGACCCGGATTTTGTCTCCCACATCAACAAGAAAAACAGCGAGCTCATCACCTCCAAGGGCTACGCTACGATGAAAAATCTGTTTGCCTACACCGCAGACAACGAGCTGCCCTCCGGACTCACCATCCTTGAGCGCTATATGACCATGGATCCCACCATTCCCGAGAACGTCTTCTCGTATCATACGGCGTGGGAATGGTTTGCGCGCAAGACAGGTAACCCCAATCCCACGATTTATGACCTGCAGAAGCTTTCGGCAGAGGACTACGCCGCCTACAACAGTGAATTCCTTGGCTTTATCTACGCGACCTACTACAGGATCGTGGGCGATTCCATCCGCGCCGCTGACCCCAACCATATGTATATCGGCTCGCGTGTAAACGGCAACTGCCCGTATGACGAGGGCTATCTCCGTGCCGCCGGCGAATATCTGGACATCATCGCCATCAACCTTTACGGCGGTCTCAATCCCTCCAAGGATACCCTTTCGATGATCTACCGTTGCTCGGGCAAGCCCTTCATTGTAACCGAGTTCTTTGCCAAGGCTCTGGATACGCTGGACGGCAACGGCCTTCCTCTGGCCAACTCGACCGGTGCCGGCATCCTTGTGTTCACCCAGGAGGACCGCGCAAAGTACTATGAGCACTACGTTCTGAACCTGCTTGAAACCAAGTCCTGTGTGGGCTGGGTATGGTACCGCTTCCGCGATAACGACCAAAGCCTTTACACCGTGATCGGCAAGGACGGCACCGTATACCAAAACGTCAAGTTCCTCTCCACGACCTACGGCGAGGAGCCTCATCCCAACTCCCTTATGACTGAGGACGGAAGCGTTTACTGGCTTGACTTCTTCTATGACGGCGATCCCAAGAACTGGGCAAATGCCACCACCGCCGACGGACAAAAGATCTTTGAGAAGACCTACTCCGGCGAGGCCCTTGCCTCCAACCAGAACGTCAATAAGGGCTTCTATAACAACAACTTCTCCTCGACCGTTACGGTTTACACCTATAACGCAGACGGTACGCTGAGAATCTTCCTCTATGAGGATGAGGAGACCACCACGATGGACCTCGAGGAGATGCTGACCTTTGGTTCGGTTTCCTATGAGGTGGCAGATCCCGAAAGCGCATACGTGGCGGACGGAACGGTACTGACGAGCAAGGACGGCACAAAGACCTTCACGCTCGGCAAAAAGACAAATGACGACGGAACCTACACCGTCACCAAGCTGACCACCTATAAGGGCCGCTATATTGCCCTTACCGATTCAATCAAGACCGTAAACGATAACCTCGTGGGTCTGATCGGCTATCTCGATAACAACTGATCTCTGCCCCCGATCCTTGACGGATCGGGGGTTTTTATACATGGCTTCACTGAAACAAATCCCACCAAAAAGCCAAAATACCCTTTACTCCAAGAAAAAAATGTTGTTCCGGATAAGAAGAAAAATCCGTCCGATTTCTTTTGCGCATCTTACAAAAACACATATTTTATTTGCAAAAATCCATGGACGAAGTCGGCTTTTCATGTATAATAAAATTAAGATATTTTTATTTCTCCAAGCCCGGTTTCGGGCGGAAAGGAACGGTATGTCTTATCAAACACTTTTCATAAAAAGACGCGGCGCATCCTTTGCGCTGATCCTTGTTCTCCTTGTGCTGGCCTGCAGCCTTGCCGTGTCGGCCGCTACGGCGTCGGGCACCTGCGGCGGTGAACCGGGGGCCCTGACCAACGTCGGCCTGCACGACTTCTCGACAGTGGGTGACGCCGGCACCAACATTTACATCAGCGGTGCGTCCTCCGGCATGGCCGACGGAAAATGGAGAGCCTCTGCCAACTCCAACACCCCTATGATGTCCAAGAAGAACCACGCCACGCTGGTTTCCCTGCTTTCGGGCACGTACGGCGGCAAGACCGTGGATTACGTGGAATTTTCGTTTGACCTTTCCTACACGGGCACACTGACCACTGCGGGCGATACATTTGTCAGCTGGCGCTCACAGTCTGCGGATGACGATGCCTATACGCAGGAAATCGCGCTCAATCTCGCGAAAGCAAGCGATAACCGCCTTACCGTACAGTGCGGCGAATCCAATACGTATTCGCTGGACCGTAACACGGTCTACAAGGTGGTCTTTGGCTTTACACCGGCGGAAAACATCATTCGCATTACGCTTTCGGGCGGAAGCCTTGGAAGTGTTGTGCTGGATGAATACGTCTCCACCAAACCCCTGGCGGATTTTTACGCCAACTACTTCCGAAGCAGCGCCATCACCTGCACCGACGCCTCGATCTTCGCGCTTTACGTTGACAACGTGTCGATCAGCCACGCCTCGGTCGGTGACAACCTCACCTGGACGCTGGACAACGGCACCCTTGCCATTGACGGCGAGGGACGTATGATGAACTACACCGCCGAGTCCCCCGCTCCCTGGAAGGAGTATGCTTCCTCCATCACAAACGTGACCTTCGGCGAGGGCGTTACCACCATCGGTAACTTTGCCTTTGATTCCTGCGCGCTCACCTCCTTTACCGTTCCCGAAACCATAAAATCGGTCGGCCTTGACGCGTTTGTCGGCTGCACGGCTCTGACCGATATCACCTTTACCTCCAAGACCACCGAGATCTATTACGATGCGGACACCATCCCGACCGGCACCACCATCCACGGCTACGCTGGCTCGATCGCGCAGGCATATGCCCTGGCCTACGGAAAATCCTTCGTAAAGATCCCCACCAAGGGTATGACCGCGCTGGTCACGATGGACACCTCCGAGCTTTCCGGCTCGGCCAACAGCACGGTCACGCATCCCATCGACGCCAACTTCTCCTGGGTGCTTGGCGGAAGCGCCGCCTTCCGTGAAAAGACCGTGGGCGGCTACACGGGCAAGGTGTTGTATATGGCCCCCGGTGCGCTTACGATCAACGATATAAACGGACTTCTTGCCGATTACGAGGCGGTATCCGTCAGCTTTGACATTTGCTTTGAGAGCTTCCCCGATGCCTCCTCGACGGCCAATCCCACGCATAGAAGCTTTAAGCCTCAGTCCGTTCTGTGCTGGCTGGGCAGCTCGTACGACGGCCTTCGCATCGACTCCGAGGGTAACCTCTACAGCAACACCACCGCCTCCTCAAAGCTTGATGTCAAGCTGAACATAAATCAATGGCACTCCGTCAAGCTGGTCTACTCGCTCTCCATTGAAAAGCTGGAGCTTTGGCTGGACGGCGAGCGCGTTTCGATCGCTCCCTGCTACCCCAGAAGCACCTCGACCTCCGTCCGTCTGTTCGATGCCTCGACCAGCTACGTTACAAATCTCAAGAACATTGAGATCGCCGCCACCGAGGAATTTTACTACTGCGGCCTGGAAAAGGAGGCCTCCTCAGACTTTATTTCCTACCAGACCACCATTCCGACAGACGGAAAGTTTACTCTGCGCGTGCTGGCAGGCATCAACAGCACCGGTTACAAGTCCTTTGGCTACCGTGTTCTTGTCCTCACCGAGGACGGCAGGATCACCGAACTTACCGGATTGGACAATAAGGTCTACTCCTCCGTTTGTGCCGGTGAGACCGAGTACTCGATCAAGGAGCACTTCGGCTACGAATACACCTGCCTTGCCACCATTCGGAATCTCGATGCAACCTCCGACTTTACCGAGCTTGTCATCTTCCCCTATACGGTCTCCCTTGACGGCAAGAAGGTCTACGGCACACCGACCTCGCTCACCTATACGGGTCAAACCGACGACGAGGGCTTTCCTCTCCTTTCCGAATCGGGCTCAACGGTTGACCTGGCTCCCACCGATGACACCTACATCTCCGAAGCAGCGAAATCCACAGCCCACGGTGACGCCACCTCCTTCATCATTCGAAATTCGGGCAGCTACAGCTCAGACTGGTACCGTGCGGCGTATTTCAAGTTCCACATCCCCGCCAACGTGGTTGCCGAGCTTGACAGAATGACCGAGATCACGCTTAAGGTCTACGTCAACAACATTCTCAACCAGTCCGGCCGCCAAAAATACGATATGAACGTATACAAGGTGACCAAGAGCTGGGACGAGGGATCGGCCACCTACAACACCTTCTACAAGTTCAATATCGGTGAACTGCTGAGCGGCTACAAGAGCTCGCGCGGCGATGTGATCGACACTGTCAAGGCCGCCGATTACTTTGCCGGCTCGTACCTAAGCTTCAACGTGCTGGACTACGTAAGAGCGCAAACGCCGAACGCTGACGGCTCGATCGATGTGTCCTTCTGCGTCACGCAGCCCGACGGACACAGCGACGTTACCGAGGTCTACCTTGCCTCCAAGGAGAGCGGCGAGCACGCACCCATTCTTCATTTTGAAAAATCGCTTTATAAGCACAGCATCTCCAATACCAAGACCGCCAACAGCGGCTACGAGCCCCTGAGCTACGCCGAAAAGCTGGTCGACGAATGGTTTGATACGCTTCGTGATAAGGTATACCCGAAGGACGAAAACGGGAATCTCATCTACCACGGCGCGGCCGATTCCTTTAGCCCCGAGGGCTACGGCGCGACCGCTGCCACCGGCGACTTCAAGGCAGAAACGCCCTGGAGAGGCTCGAGTGCCTGGACAACGTCGGCCAATGCAAATGGCAACTATATTGTGGACAGCAGTGAATGGAAGGCCGATCGATTTGCCCGAACACTCAGCACACTGGGCACAAGCAAGGCCAAGGACTTCCTTAACTCCGCATATGCCACCACCAAATCCGAATATGACGTATACGGCGGCATCTCCAATGCCAACCTTGCAGGCACGGCGACCGGATACTTCCACACCGAGACCATCGGCGGCAGAACCTATGTCATCGACCCGCTCGGCAACCCCTATTTTGCCGTCTCGGTAAACCAGCTCAACCTTGGCGATACCGAAAATCAAAAGGAATACTCTCTGTCTGCCTTTGAGACTGAGAACGCCTACTTTGACGCCGTTACGACCGCTCTCAAGGAGACCGGCATCAACACCGCTTTTGTCAGCGACGATGCCGCACTTTTGGGTGTCAACAACGGTCTGAACGTTGTGGTCGGCGTATCGGGCATCGGCTCGTACATGACCAAGCTCGGACGCACTCAGGTGCGCGAGGGCGAATATCCCTACAACAACACGCTCAACGTCTTTGACCCCGATTTTGAAAAGCTGGTAAACAGCCGCAACAAGGAGCTCATTGAGAAGAACGGCTACGCGACCGAGAAAAAGCTGCTTGCTTACTCCGCCGACAACGAGCTCCCCGCAGGCGACACCATTCTTGAGCGTTATCTGACGCTGGATCCCGACGTTTACGAAAACATCTTCTCCTACCACACCGCCTGGACGTGGCTGGCACGGAGAATGAACACGCTCAATCCCTCGCTGGACGCTTACCGCAATTCTGCGGAAAAGGCGGCCATCAACAGCGAATTCCTTTCCTTCCTGTATTCGCACTACTACAAGACCGTCAAGGCCTCCATCCGGGCGGTTGACAAAAACCATATGTACCTCGGCTCGCGCGCGTTTGACACCTGTAAGACCGACGAGGGCTACCTCAGAGCCGCCGGCTATCACCTTGACCTCATCACGCTCAACCTCTATGACGGTCTGAACCCGAGCACAAGCACGCTTTCGGGCATCTACCGCTACTCGGGCAAGCCCTTCATCGTCACCGAGTTCTTTGCCAAGGGTCTGGACGCCATTGACGCGAACGGCTATAAGCTGGCCAACTCCACAGGCGCCGGTATTCTGGTATACACGCAGGAGGATCGCGCAAGCTACTACGAGAGCTACGTTCTCAACCTCCTGGAGTGCGGCTCGTGCGTGGGATGGTCCTGGTACCGCTTCCGCGACAATGACCAAAGCCTCTACACCGCAACGCTTGACGACAAAACGTTGACCGACCTTCGTATGCTTTACGTGTACTATAGCACCGTATCCTACCCCATCACGCTTGCGGACGGAGACGGCAACATCTACACCTCCACAGATCTCGGCATCACCCAGTCGAATTGGAAGTCCGTTCTCACCCAGACCTATAAGGGCGAGGCGCTGGCCTCCAACCAGAACGTCAACAAGGGTATCTTCAACAGCGACTTTGCCTCGGTCGTCACGGTCTACTCCTACAACGCCGACGGCACGCTGAATACCGCCGCCGAGCCGTATTCCTTCGGCTCGAAATCCTATGAGGTGGTGGATCCCGAGGGTGCAGAGCTTGCAGACGGAACCGTTCTCACCGCCAAGGACGGCAGCGGCACCTTCACGCTGGGCAAGCAAACCAACGCCAACGGTAGCTACACCGTTACCGTTCTCACCGCCTACAAGGGTCAGTATCTGGCTCTCTCCAAGGCGATCAAGAACATCAGCGACAACATCATCGGCATCACACGCTATTTCGATGCCAACTAAACATCGATCCGCCCCGACCGGGGCGGATTTTTTATTTGCGTGAAGCGCCAAAAGCAATTGACAAAAAAAACAAGGAATGTTATAATAAACATATCTATAATCATTACTTGTAACAAATTGTGAGATGGATTACACAACGAGTCGGAAAATACCACAACTTCACGGAAAAGACCATTCCATTTTTCAGCAAACATTTTTATAATGATTACAGTACATGTTATACCGTTCCCCCAAATGTGTAAGGCCCACCCTCGGGCGAAAGGAGAACCCATGAAACACCCTCAAATTTTCCGTGCACTTACTGTGTGCCTTGTGACCTTGATGCTGCTTGCCTCACTTTGTCTCGGGGCAGGTGCCGAGCACACGGACACCATTTACGGAACGATGGAGACCGTCCTTATGCTGGATCCCGGCAGCATTACCAATGCCGAGGCCTCCGCACGAAAAGGAACCGTCGGTGACTTTGCCTGGGAGCTGGCAGGCCCGATGACCATCACCCCCGTCCGAACGCTGGGTGATTATACGGGCAGAACCTTCTCGGTATCTCCCGGCATGTTCAAGATTTTGGACACGATCACAACCAAGGACGAGAATGGTGACGACAAAATTATAAAACAGGGAACGCTTCACGAGAATCACGCGGTATCGGTCAGTGCGGACTTCTATTTTGAATCTCTGCCCACCGCATCGTCAAACGGCACCACCTCGCCCGATTCCACCGCCTCTAACTTTGAGGCTCAGCTCATTATGGCTTGGGAGGGCGTTTCAGGCTCAGACACGACCATGACCAACGGCATCCGTATGGATTCGCTTGGAAACCTTTACCTCGATGGTCTGAGGACCCCTCTCGGCTATCAGGTCACCACAGGCGTGTGGTATAACCTTAAACTCATCTATTCGGATTACAACAAGATGGAGCTTTGGGTCAACGGCGAGCGTATCTCCACCGTGACCTGTCAGACTCGATATTCTTCGACCGGCTTTTACTTCTTCAACAGCAAGAACGTCTTCACGGCACACGTGAAGAACGTGGAGATTGCCGCCTCGAAGGACACCTACCATCTCGGCACCGTCAAGGAGCATTCCGCCGACTTCATTTCATACCAGACCTCGATCCCGCAAGGCGGAAGCTTCAACCTTCGTATTCTTGCCGGCTTGGACGGTCTGGAATATGATTGCTTTGGCTACCGTGTGCTGATCCTCACCAAGGACCAAAACGGAAAGACCGTGACCGAGGAGCTGACGGGCGTGGATACGCTTGCCTACTCCTCGGTGCGCGCAGGCAATGAGCTGTACTCGGTCAAGGAGCATTTCGGCTACGAATACGCCTGCTTCGCCACCGTGACGGGTCTGGACGCCAACCGGGATTTCTTCGAGCTTGTGGTATTCCCCTACACCGTCTCGATGGACGGCAATAAGATCTACGGCGAGGCCGTCTCCCTTACCTACAGCGGCCAGACCGACAACGACGGCTACCCCATTATGAACGTAAGGGAGGATTCCTCCTATACCGAGATCAAGGTTTCGGAGGACACCTATATCTACAGAACCTCTCCGAACACCACCTTCGGCAACGCGGATCGACTTATCGTACAAAACGTATCCACCGAAACGGGGGGCCCTTACCGCGCGGCCTATTTCAAGTTTACCGTTCCCGCCGAAGTGGCCGGCAACCTTTCCTCGGTCACCCACGCGTACCTGCGTATTCATTCCAGCGGTTTTGCCGGTGGAACCGAAACCACCCCCACCAAGAATCTTTGTGTATACGAGGCCCCCACCAATTGGTCTGAGGATACCCTTACATTTAACACGTTTTACGGTTCCGGAAGCCATGTCGACGCTCGCGGCGACGTGATCGACGACTCCATCACCCCAAAGGAATATGCCATCGCTTCCTTCTTTGCGATCGATGTTCTGAAATACATCAAGGAACAGCCCGTCAACCAGGACGGCTCGATCACGGTAGCCTTCTGTATTACACAGCCCGACGGCGGAGACGGCGCTTACCCGAGACCCGTTTATCTGGACACAAAGGAAAGAGGCGACAACGTAGCCGCCAATATCCGCTTTGAGTACTCGCTCTACGGACGAAGCCTCTCCAACCTCAAGGCCAACAACAACGGCTATGAGCCTCTCGCTTACGCCGAAAAGCTTGTAGACGAATGGTTTGGCGAGCTTCACGATAAGATCTATCCGACCGATGAAAACGGCAACCTTCTCACCTATGACATCGACACTCTTGCCCCCACGGGCTACGGAGCCACTACCGCCACCGGCGACTTTCAGACGCCTGTGATGTGGGAGGAGGGCTTCCTGTGGAGACGTACCGACAGCATCGGCACCTACTCGGACACCGGCGAGCCCAACTGGAAGCTGAGGGCGAGCGAATGGCAGACCGACCGCTTTGCCAGAACCCTCAGCACGCTGGGCACCTCGGCCGCCAACAGCTTCCTCTCCTCGGAGCAGGCAAGCACCAAGGCCGAGCGAGACGTCTACGGCGGTATCACCAACGCCGGCTTTACCGGCAAGGCGACCGGCTTCTTCCATACCGAGCTTATCGGCGGAAGAACCTACATCATTGACCCACTTGGCTATCCCTTCTTCGCCGTCAGTGTCAATACGCTTTCCTATGGCGAAAACAAAAATCTTCAGAATTATTCAGCCGGCAAATACCAATCGGAAGACAATTTCTATAAAACCATGTCCGACGAGCTGATGAGCATGGGCATTTACGCCACCTTCGCCAGCGAGCCCGATGTCATTCTTTCCGTTGAAAACGGTCTTTCGACCACCGTGCCGATCAACGGCGTAAGCGCCTATATGGCCGACCTCGGTCGCTCGCAGATCAGCGAGGGACAGTTCCCGTACAACAACACCATCAACGTGTTCGACCCCGATTTTGTCACCTCGACGTACAAAAAGAACGCCGCCTTTATTAGGGACGGCGGCTACGCGACCAACCCGCACGTCCTCGGCTACACGGCCGACAACGAGCTTCCCTCGTCCAAGACCATTCTCGAGGACTATCTGACCATTGATCCCACCGTTCCCGACAACGCCTTCTCCTACCACACCGCGTGGGAGTGGTTCTCAAGAAGAACGGGCAACGACAATCCCACGATCCTGGACTACTACAATTCCGCCGAAAAGGAGACGCTCAACAGCGAGTTCCTCGGCTTTATCTACGCGAGAAACTACAAGACCGTCCGCGGCTCCATTGAGCAGGTAGACACCAACCATATGTATATGGGCTCGCGCGTTGCGGGTGTGTGTCGCTACGACATCAACTATCTCAAGGCTGCAGGCTACTACCTCGATGTCATCACCACCAACCTGTATGACGGTCTCAACCCCGACCCCGAGGTTATGACCAACTATTACCGCTACTCCGGTAAGCCCTTCATCGTGACCGAGTTCTACGCCAAGGCCATGGACGCCATTGACGCGAGCGGCCTGATGATGGCCAACTCCACGGGAGCGGGCTTCGTGGTTATGACCCAGCAGGAAAGAGCCACCTATTACGAGCACTTCGTGCTGTCTCTGCTGGAGTCCAAGGCGTGCGTGGGCTGGTCCTGGTACCGCTTCCGCGACAACGACCAGGGTCTCTGGGCCACCACCGACGGCAAGTACACCGATCTCCGTATGCTCTTTGTCTCCTACGGGGATACCACCTACCCCGTTACCTACGCCGATAAAGACGGCAACGTCTACGCCAATGCCGACCTCGGCGTAACCGAGGACAACTGGAAGACAAAGCTTATCCAGACTTACGCGGGTGAGCCGATGGCCTCCAACCAAAACTGTAACAAGGGTCTTTACAACGCCAACTACTCGACCACCGTGGCGGTCTATACCTATGACGCAAGCGGCAACCTGACGGCAGTCAACGCCTACGAGGTTGACGACTCGGCTCTCACCGCCATCCCCGCAGACGGCGCAACGCTGACAGGCAAGAACGGTATGACCTTCACGCTTGGCACAAGCGGCACACAAAAGACCGTGCTTACCACCTATAAGGGCAGATACCTTGCCCTTACCGACTCCATCAAGAGCATCAGCGATAACCTTATGGGTATCGTCAATTACCTTGACAGCGATCAGCACATCAAATAATCAAACAATAGCAAAGGCTGAGCCGAACGGCTCAGCCTTTTTGCATAAATTGAAGTTTTTCGGTCTGTTTTGTCTGTAAAGGAGAACGGTCGCTTTTGAAAAAGCTCAGCAAAACTTTTCCCACAGGCAAAACGGCTACGCTTGATATGGAGCCCGAACGGTAACGCGAAAACAATGTGTGGTCCATTATCCGAGTCATTTTGAGACCTTCTCACGCGTGAGAAGGTCTCAGGCGCGCAAGGTCTGCAAGCCGAAAAGAGAGCTTGCTCTCTTTTCGGCTTGCAGACCTTGCGCGCCCGAGACCTTCTCACGCGTGAGAAGGTCTCAAAATGACTCGGATATCGGAACATACATTGTTATCGCGTTATCGTTCGTTTGGTGCAAAAGGCAAACCCATTTTGCCCTGTGCAAAGGTTTCGTCCACCTTTTTAAAGGTGGCGGGGTTTGGGGCAGAGCCCCACGTCCCGCCCCGACAAACTTCAAATTAACAAAAAAAGGGGGCTTTGGAAAAGCCCCCTATGTCGTTTCCTCACAGCCAAAGGGCGGCGAGGGAGAAGAAGATCAGAAGCGAGACCGCGTCCACGATGGTGGTAATAAACGGGCTTGCCATCACGGCGGGGTCAAAGCCCAGGCGCTTAGCAAGAAGCGGAAGCGACGCGCCGATGAGGTTGGCCACGGGAATGATGATGACCAGCGTCAGGCTGACGATGGCCGCCGTCAGAAGGTTGGTGGCGGAAAAGACACAGCCGAAATCGATCAGCATGGTCTTGATAAAGTTGACCGCGCCCAACGTAAGGCCCGACAAAAGCGCCACGCGAAGCTCCTTGTACCACACGCGGAAGATGTCGCGCAGGCGGATCTCGTCCAGCGAGAGCGCACGAATGACCGTTACCGAGGTCTGTCCGCCCGCATTACCGCCCGAATTCATCAGCATGGGCATAAAGGCGGTGAGCAGCACGTATCCGGAAAGCAGGCCGTCAAAGTGCGTGATGATGCTGCCGGTAAAGGTGGCCGAAAGCATCAGAAGCAGCAGCCAGGGAATGCGCTTTTTGTAGATCGAGGGCACCGTATCCTTCATATAGGGCTTATCCGAGGGCGCAATACCTGCCATCTTTTCGATGTCCTCGGTGGCCTCCTCGGTCAGGACGTCCACCGCGTCGTCGACCGTGACGATACCCACAAGCCGCCCCTCGTTGTCCACGATGGGGAGCGCCAGAAGGTCGTAACGCGAGATGATCTCCGCCACCTCCTCGCGGTGCTCGTGCGTGGTGGCCGACAGAATGTCGGTCTCCATAATGTCACCGATGCGCGTATCCTCCGAGGCAAACAGAAGATCGCGAAGCGAAACGATGCCGCGAAGCATGGAATGCCCGTCGGTGATGTACGCCACGTAGACGGTCTCCTTGTCAATACCCGTGCCGCGAATGTGCTCCACGGCTTCCCTTACGGTAAAGCTTTCCTTGAGGCTGAGAAATTCGGCGGTCATTACGCTGCCCGCCGAGCCATCGGGATAGCTGAGGAATTTGTTGATGAGCGCACGCGTCTCGGGCGAAGCCCGTCTGAGAATGCGCTTGACCAGGCTCGCCGGGAGCTCCTGGAGCATATCGACCGCGTCGTCAACCGCCAGCTCGTCCAGAATCTGACCCAGGCGCGTGTCTGCCGTCGAGAGCACGATCTTTTCCTGCACGTCCGAATCTAACTCCGCAAACGCATCGGCCGCCACATCCTTGGGAAGAAGACGGAAGGCGGTCAGAAGCATCTCGTCGTCCAACTCCGAAAGAAAATCCGCCAGGTCTACAGGCGTGATGTCTGTGGCCGTTTCAACGAAACTTCGGTGCTTTTTCTCCACAAGAAGCGCGTGAAGCTCTTCAAACTTTTCAAGCATCTCTGCCATAACATTGCCCTCCTTCGGCGGAATTTTATATTCCATTATACACCCTCACCCCCTTCCCTGTCAAGCAAAACTTTCCTCTCCCACTCTTTCAAATTTTGATTTATCGGTGTGTTTGTTTTGGCAAACAAGATTGATTTTTTCAATCCCATAACGTTCTTTAACCTCATCCACCGCTACACGCGGTCCCCCTTCCCCAAAGGGGAAGGCTTCCGATCGTGCTTGCGCAAAAAAAAGGGCTACAAAGACATTTGGTTTGAGAAAATCAATAAAATCAATGTTTTTACGCATTTGTCCGCAAAATCTTGGTGGAAACATTCGATAAAGGCAGGGACAAGAGCAAGCCTTCCCCTTTGGGGAAGGGGGACCGCGTGTAGCGGTGGATG
>CAJGDZ010000022.1 GCA_904502055.1 uncultured Clostridia bacterium
ACAAGGTGAACCTTGGAGCAGTCAACCTTGAAGTAGTTGATGAGCTGTGCCAAAGGAATGTAAGTGTCGGGCTCAGGGTTGCCGAGGATCATCGTGAAGCTCTTGCCGGCCTCCGATGCGGCCTTGAGACGAGTGAAGAGGGTGGAAATGAGAACGGGATGGGGGTTCATCATAACCTTAACCTCGAACTCGGGATGCCACCAAGCCTCACGCTGCTCGAGCTCCTTACCGCTCATCTTGCGAACGCGCTCGCAAACCTCACGGTCCTTGAAGGGAACAAAATCAGCGGGCTCAAAGCTGAACTTTGTTGCAGGGTCTACAATAAAGTCTTTCATTGTGTTACTCCTTTATCTTATTTTTTTGCTTTTTTATTAAAAACGGCAGTGCCGCTTTTTACTTTTTCCATTGGCCCTCAAGCATGACGCGCGAGACCTGCATTTTGTGGTCAACGATCACAAGGTCAGCACGTTTTCCGACAGCGATCTCGCCGCGATCGTAGAAGCCGACGGCGCGCGAGGGGTTGTAGGAGGCAAACTTGAAAACGTCAACTAAGGATGCACCCGTATGCTTGATCATATTACGGCAAGAGATGTCCAGCGTCATTTTTGAGCCGGCGATCTCGCCCGAATGGTCGAAGTTGATGTCGTCCACATCGTCATAGCCCTCGGGGATGGGGCCGTCACAGGCATAGGCGTCGGAGATCAGAATGATGCGATCGTCCCCCTTGATCTTCCTTGTAAGACGGAGGAGATAAGGATCGACGTGGATGCCTCTGCTGTCACAGATCAGCTCGGCATAGATCTCGTGATTTCTGTAAACAGTCTCGTCAACGCAGGGTGTTCTGCACTCGGGGTACTTCTCAAGCGTGCCGGTTGCATTCAGATGATGTGTTCCGATTCTCAGGCCATAGGGCATAAGCGCCTCGATCTGATAGGGCTCGGCCTCGCTGTGTGCGACCGAGAAGGCTACACCGGGAGTCCTTGCCATAGCGTCCAGAACAAACTGAAGAATGTTCTCACGCTCGGGGGCAAGCGCCCAAACCTTGACAAGGTCATAGGCCGCTTCGATGATCGGCATATAGCGTGCACTGTCCACCGGACCCTTCCAGGGATTGGATTCGCGGTCACAACCGAATTTAGGATTGAGATACGGGCCTTCCATATAAAGACCGCCGATGTTGGCACACTCAGGCTTTTTCATCGCCTCGCGAAGCGTGGCAATGGCCTTTACGTATCCCTCCGTGTCCATACTGAAGTATAGCGCGGGGAGAAGCGTGGTTGTACCGTGATTCAAATGATGGAGAGAAGCTACCTCGGGGGCATCCTGGAAAAACACCTTTCCGTCCGAGTGTGTGTGAATGTCCACAAAGCCGGGACCGACGTAGAGCCCGTCGGCATCCACGACCTCACAGCCCTCGGGAAGCGTCATTTTCCGCATTTCACCAAACGAGGCGATCTTTCCGTCTTCCACCAATATAAGCGCGTCCGGTATAAAATGGTCGCGCATAATAAGCGTTGCGTTTTTAATGGCAATCATATGTATTTCATCCTTTTCAGAAGGCGTGAAAAATCACGTCTTATTCTTTATTATTCTACCATTTTGTCTAAGATTTGTCAAGGGCTTTCGGGCAATATAAAAACAGAAGATCCGAGATTTTCCGATGTTTGATTTGGACGGAAAATTCGGATCCTTGTTTGTTATTCCGCAATGCCGCGAAGCGCTGTCTCGACTTTGGTCACGCCGTCCCTGTCAAGGACCGCATAAACCAGATACCGGCCGCTCGCAAAGACCTTCGCGTTTTCAAATTTGGGATATTCCTTGGTGTTGTAGACCACACCGTTTTCAAAGTTGCTCTTGATCTTGGCCAAATACTTTTTTAATAGCTTCTGATTTTGCGAGAGGTGCGCGGTGTCTTTCATATGAAAAACGCCGATCTCACTGAAATTGGTGCTGTCTGCGCAGGTGACGATATGGAAATCGTCGATATCTGCAAGGTCCGAAAAATACGTGCGCATATAATATTCGGAATTGTCAACGTATCCAAATTCGGTCGGGCAGGCCTTTTGGAGTGCCTCGCTTACCGTTTTGGCGTCAGGATTTTCCTTTGCGGAAAGGGGAATGCAGAGACAAAGCACCAAAAGGACAAAAAACAAAAAACGAAAAAGAGCTTTCATATTTCCTCCAAATAGCCGTGCGTACGGATATAGCGAAGAACCTCCAAAAGCCCCTCGCGGTTCAAATGGATTCCGTCACCGCCGTTGTCGTATTCGGGTCTCAGATATCCCTCGGCGTCGCCAAGTGCGGAGGCGGTGTCCAAATACCCAAGCTCATATTCGCGCGCCAGGTCGCAGAGCCACGAGTTACAAAGACGAATACGCTCCGGCGTATAGGCGCTGATCTTACAGGTCTTGGCGACCGGAAAAATGGACTGAACAAGGATCACGGTTTCGGGCGACGTACTTTTGACGGAATTGATCAGCATTCGGTAGCATTGCTTGAACATATCCTCGGTATAATAGGATGCTCCGTTATTGAGCCCCAGTGTGATGACCAGAATTTCCGGCTTTTTGCGCAAAAGCGCCTCGGAAAGCGTGAGCGCTTCACCTGTGCAGGGGTAAAAAAGTCGTGTGCTTGTGATGCCGGGAGAAAGAGAGAGCGTCCCCGAGCAGCAGACCTTGCCGTTTTGAACGGTAGCACCCGTCCACACCTGCTCGGAGGATTTACCGCCTTCCAGGATCCCGTAATGCCAAAGTCCGTACGTGGTGGACTCACCCAAAAAGGTGATTTTTCGGATATACTCATCGCCCAGATCCTCGGTCGGATTCAGAAGGGCACTCGGAACGGATTCCGAGCCTACAGTTCTGCTGCCGGAATGATTTGGGTACATTCCTTTCGGAAGAAAACGAGCCATACAGAAAAGAAGTAACAAAATCAAAAAAAGAATTCCGCCAAAAACAAAGTGAGCAACGGAAAAGATCGGTTTTGGTTTCATATGAACTCCGTACGTTTGGAAATTTCAATATGCCAAGCGATCAAAGCGGCTAACTTTTTTTGACGGAAAAGCCCAGCATATCTGGGACTATTGTTTCCTTTTGTTCGGACTGTATACCGATCGGTATTCGGAAGTTGTTTCCTTTTTCCTTGTGATAAATCGGGAGACAATAAGAGCACCGATGGCGTAAAGAAGGATGTAAATGAGTGCCAAAACGAGAGATGAGGATGGCGAAAGTGAATCCTTAAAAGGAAGCCAGACAAAGAGGATGAGAGCCAAGGAGAGCATGGCAAAATGGACAGGAAGCTTCCACGCACCCTTGGTTTTTATCTCGGTAACAAGCGCATTGGCAAGCGCGATCAAGAAGCAAAGAGGGAAGAAGCGCAAAAGCGTCAGCGGATATGGATTTGCGCTTGTCCGATAAAGATCTATCATTATGATCAGATAAAAAATACTGAGGATGGAGTAGGCGCAGGATGCATGAATGAATGATTTTTTCAGAATTTTAATCAACATGGGTCGATCCTTTCTTGTATGTTCGCTTTATTTTACCATACGACCGACGAAATTTCAACGGTTTTGTGTAAATAATTACAGACAAAAAAAGGATATGCGTGTGGAAATATGAAGCGTTGCCCGTTTTTTTCTTGTCTAAACGGCAAGCTCAAAAAGAAAACTATGCAAAAAGGAGGAATGCTATGAAAACCATAAAAAAATATTTTGGGGCCTTGATCCTGTTTGCGTTGCTTTTTGCTGTGGTGGCTCACGCGAAGGAAGGGAGCATCAGCTGGTATTGCAAAAGAAACAAGGAGCATAAACAGCCCCTTGCTGATCCGGAGCTTCGAGTGGTAGAGAGGTATGACGGGTATTATATTGATCATCGGCACAATGACGATGCTGCGGATAAGGTGATCTATCTGACCTTTGACGCCGGATATGAAAACGGGAATGTCGCAAGGATTCTGGATGTTCTCAAGGAGGAGCAGGTCCCCGGTGCGTTTTTTGTTCTTAAAAATCTGATTTTAAAGAACGGCGATCTTATCTCGCGTATGATAAACGAGGGACATCTTGTTTGCAACCATACGGCCACGCATAAGGATATGACCAAATGCACCTCGCTTGAGGAGTTCCGCACCGAGCTTGAGAGCTTGGAGAAGATTTACCTTGACGCTACGGGAATGCGGCTTTCTCCGTACTACCGTCCGCCGGAGGGAAGGTTCAACGAGTCATCCTTGCGCTATGCCAAGGAGATGGGGTATAAAACTGTTTTCTGGAGCTTTGCTTATGCCGATTGGGACAACGATAGGCAGATGTCTCCTGAGGAAGCCAAGAGAAAGATCTTGATGCATGCGCATAACGGTGAGGTGATGCTTCTGCATCCCACCTCTGCCACAAACGCGGCCATTCTGAGGGATGTGATTCGAGCGCTGAAGCAAGAGGGGTATCGGTTTGGAACACTGGACGAGCTGACGGCGGCATGAAAAGATCCGTCCGATTTTTTACGTGGATGCTGCTGATATGCCTCTGTACGTTTTGGGCTTCGGGAAAGGATCGTGCGGACAACGTATATCACGCGCACGAAAATTCATCGATGAAGATCGCGCTGACATTTGATGACGGACCGCACCCCATTCTCACGCCGAAAATTCTTGACATTCTTAAAAAGCACAAGGTTCACGCTACCTTCTTTTTGGTGGGCGAAAACGTAAAAAACTATCCCGACTTAGCACAGCGGATTCTAAGGGAAGGCCACGAAATCGGAAATCACACCTACACACACGGAAGAGTTTCTGAGCGCGGTTTTTTTGAGATGCGAAGGGAGATTGAGCTTTGCGAGGCGGCGATCTATGAGCAGACCGAATACAAAACAAAGCTTCTTCGTCCCCCTGAGGGCATTCTTGACAGTAAGATCAAATCCATTTCCCGGGAAATGGACTACAGCGTTATTCTGTGGAACATTGATACTAAGGACTGGGCACACGCGGCACCGCAAAGCATATGCCGAAACGTGGTCGAGCACATTTCACCGGGAAGCATTATTTTAATGCACGATTATATCGGCTTTGACAGCCCTACGCCCGAGGCACTGGAGCTTTTTTTGCCCATTTTGCTGGAACGCGGCTACCAGTTTTCCGTGGTCAGCGATTTGATCGGAAGCTACTGAAAACGGCGGAGCCTTTGTGGCTCCGCCGTTTGATTCACATATTACTTTTCTTTTTGGAGGAGGCCTTTGGTGCCGACTCCTTCAGAACGTATTTCGGGGGCTTTTGATTTTTTACACAGTCATATGTGATGTGTACCTCAGCAATATCCGCGCGCGAGGGAATCTCGTACATGATCTTCATCATCACGCCCTCGGTGATCGCACGAAGACCGCGTGCACCGGTATTTCGCTCCATTGCCAGCTCGGCGATGGCCTCGATGGCCTTGTCCTTGAAGACCAGCTTGACACCGTCCATAGCAAAGAGTGCCTCATACTGTTTGATGAGCGAGTTCTTGGGCTCCTTGATGATGCGCGTAAGCGCGTCCTTGTCGAGATCGGTCAGGGAAACGATGACAGGGATTCGGCCGACCAGCTCGGGGATAAGTCCGAACTTGACAATGTCGTGGGGCGTAACGTCCTTAAAGATGCCGTCACTCCGCTTTTCGGCTTTACCTCTGATGTTGCTGTTAAAGCCAACGGTGCTGTTGTCGTTCCGCTTTTCGATGATCTTCTCAAGCCCGTCAAATGCACCGCCGCAAATGAACAGGATGTTTTCGGTGTTGATCTGAATGAACTCTTGATTGGGGTGCTTACGGCCGCCCTGCGGGGGTACGTTGGATACCGTTCCCTCCAGGATCTTGAGGAGTGCCTGCTGAACACCCTCACCCGAAACGTCGCGCGTGATCGAGCGGTTTTCGCTCTTGCGAGAGATCTTGTCTACCTCATCGATATAGATGATGCCGCGCTCAGCGCGTTCAATATCAAAGTCTGCCGCCTGGATCAGACGGAGAAGAATGTTCTCAACGTCCTCGCCGACGTAGCCCGCTTCGGTAAGCGTGGTGGCATCGGCAATGGCGAAAGGAACCTTCAGGGTCTTTGCCAGCGTTTGCGCGAGATAGGTTTTACCCACACCCGTTGGACCGATCAGCAGGACGTTGCTCTTTTGAATGTTAACGTCTCCCGCCTTGTCGGAGTTCTTGCTGAGGATCCGCTTGTAGTGGTTGTATACCGCCACGCTAAGTGCCACCTTGGCCTCGTCCTGTCCGATGATATACTCATCCATGGATTTTTTTATATCCATAGGCTTGGGCAGGGATTCAAAGGTGAGCTGCTCGGTATTTTCCGCGGGAATCTCCTCTTCGAGGCTATCGTGAATCAGCTGTTCACAGATGTCCACACAGAAATCACAGATATAAATGCCGGTGGGCGAGGGAATCAGGAAATCCACCTGTTCCTCGGTTCGCCCACAAAAGGCACAGCATCTGAGGTTTCGGTTATCGTTTTGATTAGCCATAAAATCTGCCTTTCAGAGAATTAAGCGCGCTTGTCTAAAATCTTGTCAATGAGACCGTAATTCAATGCTTCTGCGGCGGTCATATAATTGTCTCTTTCGGTATCTTGCGCGATGACCTCAAGCGGCTTGCCGGTGTTGGCGGCAAGAATACGGTTGAGATTGTCGCGGGTGCGGAGAATGAGCTCAGCCTGGATCTTAATGTCCGAGGCCTGGCCCTTGGCACCGCCAAGAGGCTGGTGGATCATGATCTCACTGTTGGGAAGCGCGAAGCGCTTGCCCTTGGTGCCCGACGAGAGCAAGAATGCTCCCATGCTTGCCGCCATACCGATACAAATGGTGGAGACGTCACACTTGACAAAATTCATCGTATCATAGATCGCCATACCTGCCGTGACCGAGCCACCGGGGCTGTTGATATAAAAGGCGATATCCTTGTCAGGATCCTGCGCCTCAAGGAACAACATCTGGGCAACAACAAGGGAGGCGGTGGTGTCATTCACTTCATCAGAAAGGAAAATGATGCGGTCATTGAGAAGGCGAGAAAAAATGTCATAGGAACGCTCGCCGTGTCCGGTCTGTTCAACGACCATAGGGACCAGTGCGTTTTTGATTTCGTTATTCGAGAACATAGGTATCCTCCTGATTCAGATTGAATTTGACAAGCTTACGCCTCAGCCTTATCTGCCTCAGCCTTGGCTTCAACAACGGTGATGGCTGCCTTTTCCTTTACGAAGTCTACAGCCTTCTTCACCTTCATATCCTCTGCAATGGCAGAAGAATCAATGCTTTCCTTAACCTGCTCAAGGGTGACGTTGTATGCCTTGGCAATTCTTTCGTACTCACCCTCGATATCCTCCTCGGAGGCTACAAGGTTTTCAAGCTCAGCGATCTTCTCAAGAGCCAGTCTTGCCTTGACCTGCTTCTCAGCTCTCGGACGGAACTCCTCGCGAAGCTTCTCCAGGGTAAGACCCGTGTACTTGAAGTAAGTGTTCAGGTCCAGACCGCTCATACGGAGATTGTTGTCGTAGTCTCGGATGAAGTTTTCGGTCTCGTTTACAAACATGGGCTCGGGGATCTCGGCAACCAGCTTTTCGATGAGAGCGTCCATCAGCTTCTCCTCAAGAGCAGACTCAGCCTTTGCGTCGTGTCTCTTTTCGATTTTTGCCGTGAGATCTGCCTTGTATTCAGCAAAGGTATCAAATTCCGAAACATCCTTAGCAAAATCATCGTCAAGCTCGGGAAGCTCTACCTTGTTGATGGCATGGATCTTGGTCTTGAAAACGGCAGCCTTGCCGGCAAGCTCAGCAGCGTGGTACTCAGTGGGGAAGGTAACGTTTACGTCAAACTCCTCACCGATGGCGTGACCGGCAACCTGCTCCTCAAAGCCGGGGATGAATGCGCCGGAGCCAAGCTTCAGCGAGTGCTTCTCGCCCTTGCCGCCCTCAAAAGCAACACCGTCCACAAAGCCCTCGTAGTCGATCACAGCGGTGTCACCCATCTCGGCGGCACGGTCAGTAACCTCGATCTCGCGGGAGTTTCTCTCACGAACGGTATTGATCTCGCGCTCGATCTCCTCATCGGTTACGGGCTCAACGACCTTTTCCACAGCGATACCTGCATAATCCTTGATTTCAACCTCGGGCTTTACGTAGATCTTTGCCGAGAGAACAAGGCCGTTCTCGCCTTCAACCGAAACGATGTCGAACTCGGGCTGTGCCACGATGTCCTTGATGTCAGCTTCCTTGATGGCATCGGTGTAAACGGTAGGAATGATATCGTTGATGGCATCCTCATAGAAAACGCCCTTGCCGTACATCTTTTCGATGATCGCACGGGGAGCCTTTCCCTTACGGAAGCCTGCGATGTTGATGTTCTTTACCTGCTTACGGTAAACCTTCTCGATGGCAGCCTCAAAAACTTCCTTTTCTACGCCGATCTCGAGCTCATACATGCTCTTTTCGGTCTTTTCGCATTTTAACAGTTTCATTTTTTTGTCCTCCAAATGAAATTTTTACATACTTTATTATTTTACATTTTTTTGGTAACAATGTCAAGGGCTTTTCGGATTTTTCTTAAATATTAAATATCGGAAGAGATCTTCTTGGGAATAAAATTCAAATGATCGGCGGAGATCAAGGAATAGGTGATCCCATCCTCCACAAAGGAATTCGGGTGATCGTAACAGCCGTGGATGTGACCGTAGAAGCACCTCTTGATTCCGTACTCCTTCAGCACCGAGAGGATCTCCTCACAGCGAAACTCCCGAAAAACGGGTGGGAAGTGAAGAAAAACCACGCGTTCAAGGTCACCGGGATATTGCTTTCCGTCCTCCAGGCTGAGTCTCAGACGCATAGCCTCGCGGTGAATGATCTTGTCATAGTCGGTGTTTTCCGGAATGCCGTTCAGGCTTTCGTCATTGAACCAGCCGCGGCTTCCGCAGATCACCAGATCCTCGGCAAGCAAAGCGTTATTGTAAAGACACTTTACGGTGTGGATGTCGTTTTCCTCAAAAAAAGCGTGAATCTTGCTGAGCGTTGCCCACCAGAAATCGTGGTTTCCTTTTCCGATGATCTTAAAGCCGGGCAGGGAATCCAAAAAGGTCAGGTCCTCCTTGGCCTCCTTAAGCGTCATCGCCCAGGAAATGTCGCCCGGAAGAATGACCGTGTCTGCAGGAGTGACCAAAGCGTTCCAATTTCGAGTCAGCTTTTCCACGTAATTCTGCCAACGCTTTCCGAAAACCTCCATGGATTTGTTTGTGGTCTCATTGGTGGAAAGGTGCAGATCGGCAATGGTAAAGATTGACATTTTTTCTCCTTTCCGCAAATGAATGAATGTTGGAGTTGAGGGGATACTAAGATTGTCTCTCAGAATTCTGAAAGACGTTAAAAACAGAGAAACAGGAGTAAAAACATGGAGCAAAACAACAAAGAATATTGCAAGGAATGCCATTTTAACGCAGGCATTCATTGCGATGTTAAGAACTGTGTATATCACAACGGCGAAAACCATTGTACCGCAGAGGTCATTTCTGTGATTCCGCACAATGCAACCACAAGCGATGAGACGGCTTGCGGTACCTTCCAGCAGAGAGAATTCTGATGGGTTTCTCTGTGGCGCGCCTCATTTGAGGCGCGCTTTTTATCTGGCGAGGTAACGGTAGACCTCGCTCAGCATATCCTTCGGATCGATCACCGTATCGAAGTTTACGGGGCGCTTATCAAGATCGCGAAGCGGATAAGCGATCTCGGTCTTGGTGGAGGCGGAAAGCATATCCAGCGCCTTCAGCTCATCCTGCGGCTTTTCGCCGACAAGTGAGGCGTAGACGTCAGCGGCGAACTTGTAGGGGCTGGCGGTGGAGGCAACCACGAGCGGTGTCTTGCTTCCACTGTCGCGAAGGTATTTGTCGGCACAGGCGAGTGCGACCGAGGTGTGCGTGTCGGCCAGATAGCCGTTTTTCTCAAAGGTCTTGCGAATGGTGGCAGCGGTTTCGGCCTCATCGGCATAATAGCCGACAAAGGTCTCGTTGATCTTGGCCAATACGTCGGCGTCCACCGTATATTTTCCGGTGTTCTTGAGAGCTTCCATATATTCCGTGGTCTTCCTTGTGCCCGCCACAAAGTAGAGAAGGCGCTCAAGATTGCTGGAGATCAGAATGTCCATCGAGGGGGACATAGTGAGATGGAAATGACGGTTGCGGTCGTATACGCCCGTGCGAAGGAAATCGGTCAGAATGTTGTTGACGTTGGATGCGCAGATCAGCTTGCCGATCGGAAGCCCCATATTCTTGGCAAGATAAGCGGCAAAAATGTTGCCGAAGTTTCCGGTGGGAACACAAAAGTCTACGGTCTCGCCCATTTGGATATCACCGCGGCAGATGAGATCGCAATAAGCGGAAACGTAATAGACGATCTGCGGGGCCAGACGCCCCCAGTTGATCGAGTTGGCGCTGGAGAAGAAGTAGCCGTCCCCATCCAGCTTTTCTGCGGCGGCGGCATCCGAGAAGATGGCCTTCACGCCGTTTTGCGCGTCGTCAAAGTTTCCGCGGATGGCACAAACGTTTACGTTGCTTCCGGTCTGCGTCGCCATCTGAAGCTTTTGCACGCGGCTTACACCGTCAACGGGATAGAAGACCATGATCTTAACGCCGTCAACATCCTTGTAACCCTCAAGAGCGGCCTTTCCCGTATCTCCCGACGTGGCAACGAGAATCAGGGCCGTGCGCTTCTCGCCGCACTTGACGAGTGCACGGGAGAGGAGGCGAGGCATGATCTGGAGCGCCATATCCTTGAAGGCGGCCGTGGGACCGTGCCAGAGCTCCAGCGAATAAAGACCGTCGCGGATCTTAGCCAGCGGCGCGGCGCCCCCCACAAAGGAATCCTCACGGTAAGCCTCCTTGCAGTCGGCCAAAAGCTCATCGTAGGTATAGTCGGTCAAAAAGAGCGAGAGGATCTTGGCCGCGCGCGTCGGATAGTCGTCATGGCAAAGCTTTTCGATATCCTCACGGCTGATCGAGGGGATTTCCTCGGGGACGAAAAGTCCGCCGTCAGCGGCAAGACCTTGTTTGATGGCAAACGCCGCACTTACCTTGGCGGCACCTGCATCTCTGGTGCTTTGAAACATCATAAAATTTATATCTCCTTATATGTTTTTCAGATAGGGATGCTTTTTAAGAGCCGAAGGCATCCTCAATGTGACAGATTTTTTCAACCGTCGGCGTTCGAAGGAGACCCGAGCGGTGTTTTAAGTAAACCTCAATAATATCAAATCGCGGCATTTTTTCGGTTTCGCTTTTACATAGATATGCGCTTGCCGCGGCAAGTGTGCGCTTTTGCTTGGGGGTGTCCACCGCCTCAAGCGGCGAGCCGTAGGGAAGGTCGCCGAGCGCGGTCAGCGTTCTGGCCTTGACCTCAACGAAAACGATCTCGTTTTTGCGCGAAGCAATGATGTCGATCTCGTTTTTTCCGGCACGGAAGTTACGCGCAAGGATCCGATACCCCTTTCTTTTCAGGTGCCTGACAGCGGCGCTTTCGCCGAACCGTCCCAGCTCGGTCGTTGTGATATCAGCTTTGGCCATCGTTCAAAAAACGAATAAACTGTGTGCGATGAATGGGCGTGGGGCCGTATTTCCGAAGTGCCTCCATATGTGCCTTGGTTCCGTAGCCCTTGTGCTTGAGAATACCGTATTCCGGATATTCCGCATCCATATCGATGCACATGCGGTCTCGCGTTACCTTGGCAAGCACCGAGGCGGCGGCAATGCTGGGGGAGATGGCGTCGCCGTGAATGACTGTGCGGACGGGAAGGGGAAAGTCGCGTCCGACGTTGCCGTCGATCAGCGCGAAGTCCGCAGGGACGTCAAGTCCGGCGATTGCGCGTCGCATGGCCAGAAGTGTAGCCTCCAGGATGTTCAGGCGGTTGATCTCCTCCACCGAAGCTTGAGCGACCGAATAAGAGATGGCTTTTTCGGTGATCACATCAAACAAAAGCTCGCGCTTTTTCTCGGTCAGCTTTTTGGAGTCGTTCAGCCCCTCGATTTGACAGTCGACAGGAAGAAGACAGGCGGCGGCAACCACGGGGCCGCACAAGGGGCCGCGCCCCGCCTCGTCTACGCCGCAGACGTTTTGATATCCAAGAGCAACAAGCTCCTTCTCAAGATTGAATTCCAGCATGATCCAATTCCTCTTTCGGTTGTTCGGGGTCGATGTCCAGTGTGATGCGGCCGATCTTTGCTGCACGGAATTCGTCCAGAAGCATATTGGCGGTCCGTTCGGTGTCGATTTCGCCGCCTGAGATCAGAAAGCCTCTCTTTTTGCCGATCAGCTCAAACAGATCGTAGTCGGAGAGATCCTCATAATGCTCCGTGCTTTCCAGCTTGTATCGTGCGGTAAGCATTTCGGGGTAAAGGGTGCGAAGTCGCGTACAAAGCGCGAAAGCGATCTCCTCGACATTGAGAATGCTGTCCTTGATGGCGCCGGTAATGGCAAGATTTTCGCCGATGATCCTGTCGTCAAACTTTGGCCAGAGAATACCGGGCATATCCATAATATCAAGTCCCGAGCCGGTCTGAAACCACTGCTTATCCAGGGTGACGCCGGGGCGGTTTTCCACCTTGGCCTTGCGGTTGCCCGAGAGCTTGTTGATCAGCGAGGATTTTCCCACGTTGGGAATGCCAAGCACCATGGCCTTAAGGCGTCGGCCGCTCATGCCCTTGCTTTCGTATTTTTCAAGCTTATCGGCAAGGATCTCCTTGACCGTGGGAAGGATCTTGGCCATTCCTTCGCCTGTCACACAGTCGGTGGGCAGACAAAAAACGGTCTTCGAGGAGAAGCGCTTGCACCAGTATTTGGTTTTGGCCGCATCCGCGAGGGAGGCCTTGTTGAGAAGAACAAGACGGGGCTTGCCCTCGGTCAGGCGATTGATCTCGGGATTGCGTGAGCTGAAGGGAATACGTGCATCGAGAATTTCGATGACGATGTCTACGTGCTTTAGGTTTTCGGTGATCAGGCGGCGGGTCTTCGCCATATGACCCGGAAACCATTGGATGATTTCAGATGGCATATCTACGTCACGCTACCTTTCCGAATTTGTCAAGCGGGGTCACGCGAAGGATCACCTTGCCGAGAATGCGGCGGCAATCCACGGGGCCGATGATGAAATAGCGGCTGTCGGCGGAGTTGTTGCGGTTATCGCCCATCACAAAGACCGATCCCTCCGGCACTTGGATTACGTCGCCGGAGATATTTAAATCGTCTTGCCAGAAACCGCCCTCAAGATAAATATAATCCTCTTGCAGAACCTCGTCCTCGGTGAAGGTGTCGTCGTCTGAAACATACACCTTGCCAAGCTCGGTCTCGATCTTGACAAATTGACCGCCCACCGCGATGACGCGCTTTACGATCGGCTCGTTAAAGCGGAGATCCCGCTCACTGGTCTGATGAAAGACTACGATATCTCCCCCGGACGGCGTATAGAAAAGATTGGAGATCAGCAGCATTTCGCCGTGCTCCAGCGTATTGTTCATCGAGGTGCCGTCCACGCGGCAGGGTCTTACCAGAGTCATGAAGATCAAAAAGACAACGGCTACGGCAAGCACGAGCATTTCCGCAAAGTCATATACCGTGTGGATCAGCGTTTCCTTTTGGGGGGCTTGCTTTTTTTCTTCGTTCATAATTTCCTCTTACTTTACCAAAAGATCCATCAGCGTAAAGCCGTTTGGAATGTAGTTGTTCATCTTTTCCGCACTTTGCTCCGAGAAGCTGTCCACACCGCCATAGGTCTTGGCGGAATCGTAGATCATAAAGGGAACGGGATCGATGGTATGTGTGCGGAGACGGACGGGTGTGGGGTGGTCAGGCAGGATGAGAATGCGGAAATCCTCGCCCGTGCTCTTAAGATATTCATATACGGGAGAGAGGATCTTCCCGTCGATCAGCTCAATGGAAAGCACCTTGTTTTCCAGCTCCGCGCGGTGTCCGCACTCATCGGGTGCTTCTACGTGGATATATACGTAATCCGAACCGCTCTTGAAGGCATCAATGGCGGCATCGGCCTTGCCCTTGTAGTTGGTCTTTACGTTTCCGGTTGCCCCCTCTACGTCGTAGGTCTTCATTCCGGCGCAGATGCCAATGCCTTTGATGAGGTCAACGGCGGAGATGACAGCGGCGTTAAGTCCCCATTTTTCCTTGAAGGAGGGGAGCTGCGGCTTTTTGCCGGGACTCCAGAGCCAAATGGAGTTGGCAGGCTTCAGTCCGCGCGCACGTCTTGCCTCGTTGATCGGGTGATGGTTGAGGATATCAAAGCTGCGCTTCATAATATCGCGGAATTCGGCACCGCCGTCCTCTACGCGAGGCAGATATTCACCGATGCGCTTGCCGAGAATGTCATGCGGGCGCATAAAATTGTATGTGTCATTCCCGTTTTTCCAAAGAATGCAATGGCGGTAGCTGATGCCTGTGTAGAACTTGCGGTATTCGGTTCCGAGTTCCTTTTCCAGCGTTTTTATCAGCTCGTCTGCCTCGGCGGTTGTGATCTCGTCGGCACTGTGGTCAAGAATGATCTTGTCCTCATAATCGCCCTCGTCGGTCAGCGTGACTACGTTGCAGCGATAAGCGGTCTCATCAGGCTGCATGGTAAGTCCCATGCTCATAGCCTCAAGGGGCGAGCGTCCCTTGGAATAGATCTTGGGGTCAAAGGACATGACCGCCATATTGGCCGTATCGCTTTCGGGAACCATGCCCTCGGGCACATTGGATACCGTACCCACAATGGATCTCCTTGCCAGGGCATCCATGCAGGGCTTGCTTGCTTTTTGCATCGGGGTAAGACCGCCCAGCTTTTCGATTTTTTCGTCTGCCATTCCGTCGGGAATGAGTACAAGATATTTCATAATTCAATCTCCGTAAATATATTATATAATAGAAACAACAATCCAATTATACATAGTAAAGTATAACATAAACCCTTTTTGTTGTCAATATACAAGAAGTAGAAAAACCGTGCACAAAACACGGGGTTTTTGTGCACGGTTCTTATGTTTTTTACTTTTTGGCTGCGTCGAGAATGTGATAATAGTAAACCGGCATTGCGCTCCAGCCGTGGCAAAGGCTGGCGGCGTTATTGAAGTCGCTCTGACCGTTCTCGGTCTCCCAGAAGGAGGTTGCGCCGGCATCCAGCATTTTGCTGTAGGTGGCATCGAGGTCTTTGAGGATATACGAACGGTACTTCTCCTTGTTGATCTGAAGAAGGGCATCGTACTTGAAACACATCATGCTCAGAGAACACTTGGTGATATCGTGTTCACCTGCGAGCACGTCGGCAATTCTTTCCGCGTCTTCACCCTCGACTGCACCGCAAATGTTAAAAAGGGAGATATTTTGAGAGTGAGAACAGAAAAGAAAGAAATAATTACTGACATATGATTCACGAAATCCTCGCTCCCGTCGGAGCACAAGAACAGTTAAAAGCCGCCGTAAGAAGCGGTGCAAATGCAGTTTATCTTGGTGTTGATAATTTCAACGCCCGGCGTAATGCTGACAATTTTACAACCGAAAATTTAAAAGATGCAGTTAAATACTGCCGTCTTCGTGATGTTAAAGTTTTCGTTACTCTTAACACCTTGGTTTTCGATAAAGAAATTGACGAGCTTTATAAAACTGTTAAAGCCATAGCAAAAAGCGGTGCAGACGCAGTAATTGTTCAGGATTTTGCAACAGTAAAAGCAGTTAAAGAAATCTGTCCCGAAATGCCCCTTCATGCTTCAACACAAATGGCCGTTCACAATATTGCAGGTGCAAAGCTCCTTGAAGAAATGGGCTTTTCACGAATAGTTTTAGCTCGTGAACTTTCATCAAATGAAATGAAAATGATACGTGAAGCAGTTAATGCTGAACTTGAGGTTTTCGTTCATGGAGCTCATTGTATGAGTACCTCAGGCAACTGTTATCTTTCTGCTATGCTTGGTGAAAGAAGCGGTAACAGAGGACTTTGTGCTCAGGGTTGTCGCCTTAACTGGACTAATACTCACGGCAGAGAATACGCCCTTTCGCTTAAGGATATGTCATATCTTGACAGCATAAAAGACCTTATGGAAATCGGCATTG
>CAJGDZ010000023.1 GCA_904502055.1 uncultured Clostridia bacterium
CTGGACTACACCAAGATCTTCGAGTCCGTCCGCAAGACCGGTAAGGTCCTGCTGGTCTCCGATGCTTGCGCCCGTGGTTCCTTCCTGAACGATGTTGCCCGCAACATTACCGAGTGCTGCTTCGACGATCTGGATGCACCTCCCGTTGTGGTCGGCGCCAAGAACTGGATCACGCCTCCCTTCGAGTTCGACGAGTTCTTCTTCCCGCAGGCTTCCTGGATCCTTGATGCGATCCACGAAAAGCTGGTTCCGCTGCCCGGACACGTTGTTGAGGACGGTTGCACCGAGGCTGAGGCTATCCGCCGCGCACAGAAGGGTGTCTGATCCGGACGGAAACGGTCATTGTGTCTATGCTTGATCTCAAGGTTACAAGAACCGCCAACGCGGGGGTTCTGCTGGAGATGGACGGCATGACGGTTTTGCTTGACGGCGTTTGCAAGCTGCTTTTTCCGTACCTCGGTACGCCGGGAGCACTTCGCGAGCGTCTTACGGAAAACCCGCCCGACGTTCTGGCGTTTACCCACAAGCATGAGGACCATTGTGACGATTCCTACGTCCAACTTTATAGACAAAAGACTCTCAGGTCCGTTTACGGGCCTGAGAGCCTGCCTTTTTATGAGGTGGGAAACGGAATCGAGATGCTTCTCAGAGAAACGCGTCACATCGGAAAGACCGATGTTCCTCACGTCAGCTACGCGATAAAGGGAAGTGCCACGGTTTGGTTTATGGGAGACGCTTCGCCGCTCTCCCTTAAAAGAATGGCTGACCTGCCAAGGCCCGACCTGCTCATCGTGCCGTTTGCTTACGCCATCACGCCCTCTGCGTGGCGAATGACTAAGGAGATTGGCGCATGGAAAATCCTGCTCGTGCATATGCCGCGAGAAGAGGATGATAAGGACGGACTTTGGGATATGGTGAGAAGCACCGTAGGCGAGGATGCGTCGCTTGTGATTCCCGATATGGGACAAACATACTGCTTTTAAAAGGCAAAAAAGGATGGGAGATCCCATCCTTTTTCTTATGTGCGAATACCTCCAAGCTCAAGGATCAGCGCTTCACATTCGGGCTTTTCCATCGATTTTCGTTCGATCAACATGGGAACCAGCCTTTTGAGTAGGGTCTCGTTTTTTTCTACGATGGACCTTGCCTTTTGATAACAGCTTTGCTTGATTTCTTCAAACGTGTGATGTAGCCGTTCAATATGTTCCTTTGGATATGGAATATCTCTATACTCCATGTCTGTAGAAAACAGATCGAGTCCGAGCATACCGCAATTTGATATTTTAAGAAGAATGTCATCGACCAACCCCAAATTGACACGCAGATTGTTGTAGACCTTTTTGAAATAGAGCTCCTCCGCCGCATAGCCGGCCAAAAGAGCTGTAACCGTTGCCAGATAGTCATTTTTACAGAAAAAGGTTTCTGACGTCCGCTTCTTTTCCGCATAATCGTCGACATACTCGTCCTCGTAGTCATACTCGTCCTCATCGGTTTCCCATATGATTTTGTTAAGGAAGGAATTGCAGACCGTGGAGTCCTCAACATTCAGCACGTATCCGCTATTACTGTAGAGACGGCTTGCAATAAAGGAACCGATGTTTCTGACCGCATTTACCATATAAAACTGGTTGGAACGCTCGGTTGGAATATCCTCCTCCTTGATTTCGGTTATTTTTCTGCGTATCAGATCCTCGCAAACGCTATTGTTTTCGTCGGATTGCAGCAGACATTCGTTGATCAGGGTTTTAAGTGCGGCACAAGAAAAACCGACGCACAATCTGGATATGCTTTCAGCGGACAGTGCAAATTTCGCAGGGGAAGCATTCATATACATATGAAGGATTGCCGTTCTTGAGCTTTGGTCGGGAAGCCCAAGATGAATCTTTTTGTCAAATCTTCCTGCCCGCGTTATGCTTGAGGGGAGAGCATGATAGTTGTTGCAGGTTGCCACGAAAACGATTTTGTTGCTTTTGTCCATGCCATCGATTAGCGTGAGCAACTGGGCCAGAATGGTCTTGGAGCGGTCGGTGTAATATTCCTCATCCTCATTCGGCAAAAGCTTGTCCAGCTCGTCAAAGAAGATCATGGTCGGCTTTTTGCTGCCGGATCCCTTTAAAAATGCGGTTCGGATCTGTTTACAAATGTCCTTTTCGGAGGCGGACTCGGAGAGGTCAATTTTGATATTACAGAGTAAACACTCGCGCGCTAAGATTTCAGCGAACAAGGATTTTCCTGTGCCGGCTTCTCCGTAAAAAATGATGCCCTTGGGCAGGGTGGCACCCTTTAGCTCATATTTCTTTCTGTGGTTGAAGATCTCGACCAGATTTTGAAGCTCCTCCTTTTCCTTTTCATATCCTGCGATCTTGTCAAATGCATTCATAGCGTGTTCGCCCCGCCGCATCGCAGGGCTTCCTCCTTTTTCGTTTGTTGCTTCCATTATACTGCGAAAAATCGGGGGTATCAATTGGCAGATTCGAAAATGTTTTTGACCACTAAAAATGCCGAAAAATATGGGTTTTTGATAAAAAAACACTTGACATATGACCACTTTTCGTGTACCATAGAGACCAGAGGTGATGAAAATGAACGAAAAGATAAAGGTAAGCGTCCCCATAGGCATCCGAGACCTTCTATGTAAGGACGCGGAGGATTTCCGCATATGGAAGCCGAGCGGAGAGCCCAACGTTAACGCCTTCATCAACCTTTTGGTTATGAATTATTACGAGGAGTTTGCCGCCGATGAGGACGCCCTCCGCAACAAAATCGAAAAAGCGCTTTCCTCGATCCCCGAGAAATACGCGCGGACCGCATTTGACGAGGTGCTGCGGGCGATCACCTCGCGTGAGCGGGAGGGTCACTCGAAGGAAAAGAGCGTGGCGCTCTCCTTTAAGCCGACAAAGCTCACGGAAGGCGTTTTTCTCCATATTGAAAACGTGCTTTTGCGAAATGACACGCTCTCCTCCTTTTACCGTAAGCTGTTCGTTTCCTACGCGCAAAAAACCAAAAACGAAAGAGAAAAGATCATACACAGACAAAACTACGAGCTATTGTGCCGCGCGATCAACCGAGGACAGCAGGTCTGCCTTTCGCTGGAGAACGAAAAAATATACGGCGGTGTTTCGGTGTACGCCATTGCGCCGGCGCGTGACGAGCTGTTCAATTATGCGCTGGTTTACAGTGATGGAAAAAACCGAACCATTCGTCTGTCCAAAATCAAAACCGTTTCCTCGCTTGCCGATGCGGCAGACATTCCCGAGGAGAACCGCAGGCTGTTTGATCGTCAGATCGTGTGCGGCGCGCAGTATCCGATCTATTCGACCGATGACAAGCCCATCCGTGTTCAGCTGAGTGAAAAGGGCAAGGAGCTTTTCAATAAGATTTATCTTTACAGACCGGTTCCCACCAAGATCGAGGGGGACGTCTATACGTTTGAGTGCTCGGCCAATCAGGTGTTGTATTATTTTGAACGCTTCGGTGCCGAGGCACTGATCCTGTCGCCGAAAAAGCTTGGTGTGTTTATGCGCAACTATTATCATTTTGCCCTGAAAAAATACCGAACGATATACAATAAGGAGTAACTGTTATGAACTTTACGGAAATTGCACAAACCAGACAGTCCTGCCGAAGCTACGACCCCACGCGTGAGGTGGAGGCCGAGAAGCTGGACACGATCCTTGCCGCCGCATGCCTTTCGCCCTCGGCTTGCAACGGACAGCCCTATCACATCACCGTGTGTAAGGGTGAGATCGCCAAAAAGGTGGCCGAGGCCACAAGGGATATGGGGATCAACGCCTTTGCGCCCGATGCGCCCATCCTGCTTGTGATCTCGGAGAAGCCGTACGTGGCCAAGGCGGCTCTTGGTGCAAGACTCAAGAAAAATGACTATCGTTCGATCGACATCGGCATTCTTTCGGCTTACCTTACCGCCGAGGCAACCGCGCAGGGGCTTGGCACCTGCATTCTCGGCTGGCTGAACGAGGCGGAGATTCGCGAGCTTTGCGGACTTGACGGCGCGGTGCGTCTGGTGATCACGCTTGGATACGCCAAGGAAGGTGACCCACACCGCCAGAAAAAGCGCAAGGAGCTTGACGAGCTTGTCAGTGTGATCGGATAAAGGAGGCAAAAATGACAGAGCTTGAAAAGATCGCGTATGCGAAATCCTTTATTGACAACCTGGCAAACGGTATCAACCCTCTGAATGGCGATCCCATACCGGATGATGACCTTGTCAACAACATTCGTATCTCCCGTTGCCTTTTCTACGTTTCGGGTATCCTTCAAAGCGTGATCGCACACGGAGGAGATCCAAGGCCCGGAAGCAAAAAGAAAAAAGAGAGTCCGTTTTCCATTTTGCCCGAGCAGCTTGAGGGGTACGTGTGCAGTACGGAGCCGATCTCGGCAACCGCCGTTTGCCGAAAGCTCAATTGGTTGATTCCCGCCGTAAAGGAAAAGACGATGCGAGGTATGACCGCGCACCGCATCATTTCCTGGCTTGCGAGCCTTGGAATGATAGAGCGCAGAGAGACTTCGGATGGCACACCGAAAAATTTTGCCACCCTGATGGGCGAGGAGATAGGCCTTAAAAACGTGACCCGATACGGCTATGGCGGAAAGCACTATCTGCTGCTCTTTTCGGAGCGGGCACAGCAGTTTGTGATCGATAATATCGACGCCCTATCGGCATTCGAGCCGAGGGAAAAAGAGCAGGAGGCGTCCGAGGAGGACTGAGCGTAAACGGAGGATACAATGAAGGACATACTTGTAACCGGCGCGTACGGAGGAATGGGACGGGCTGCGATCGTGCTTCTTCGTGACCGCGGCTATCGCGTATTTGCGCTGGATAAAACGGTGGGAGAGGCCGAGGAAAATATTTTTCCGATCAAGGCCGATCTTACGTCAAAGGAAAGCATCCATGACGCTTTGGCAGAAATCTCGGCACAGACCGATCACCTTTTTGCTATCTTGCACTTTGCGGGCATTTATATGCTGGATTCGCTTGTGGAGATGGAGGACGAGGCCTTCCGCCGCATTTGGGACATTAACCTGCGCGGTGTTTATCTGGTCAACAAGATCTTTTTGCCGCTCCTTGGAAAGGGAAGCCGCATCCTGATCACGACCAGCGAGCTGGCGCCCTTGGATCCGCTCCCCTTTACGGGAATCTACGCGGTGACCAAGGCGGCACTTGACAAATACGCCTATTCACTTTGTATGGAGCTTCAGCTGCTGGATATTAAGGTTTCGGTCCTTCGCGCAGGCGCGGTGGACACGGGGATGCTGGATGTTTCTTTGGAGGCGCTGGAGCGCTTTTGCGAAAAGACAGAGCACTACTCCTGCAACGCCGACCGCTTTCGGAGCATTGTAAACCGTGTTGAGGCGCGGCACATTCCGCCCGAGAAGATCGCAAGGAAGGCCCTCCGTATCCTCGAGCGGCGCTCGCCCACCTTTGCTTACAGCATCAACCGAAATCCGCTTTTGCTTCTTTTGAATCTTCTTCCTCGGCAACTTCAGCTTTGGATCATCAAGATGGTGCTTCGTTGAAAAACGTCATATAAATGAGGTGTTCTTATGAGTGGAAATCAAAAAATTAAAATTCTGTACTTGATGAAGATCTTGCTGGAGCGTACGGACGACGCTCACGGACTTACGCTGGAGGAGATCACCGAGGCCTTGCTTGGATACGGCATTGATGCCGAGCGCAAGACGGTTTACGACGATTTTGAGGTTTTGCGAACCTTTGGTATGGATCTGGAAAAGCGTAAGGACGGAAGATGTGTCCGCTATTACGTTGCCAGCCGCAGCTTTGAGCTTCCCGAGCTTAAGCTGTTGGTGGATGCCGTGCAATCCTCCAAATTTATCACACATAAAAAGAGCCTTGGGCTGATCAAAAAGCTGGAGCAGTTTGCAAGCACGCATCAGGCACAGCAGCTCAGCCGCCAGGTTTTCGTCTCCAATCGCGTAAAGACAATGAACGAGAGCATCTACTATACGGTCGACTACATACACGAAGCCATTTCGGGAAATCGGAAGATCTCCTTTCAGTATTTCCGATGGAATGAAAAAAAGGAGAAGGTGCTTTCCCACGAGGGGAAGCGGTACTCCGTAAGCCCGTTTGCGCTTACCTGGGACGATGAAAATTATTATATGATCGCCTATGACAGTGAGGCACAGATCGTCAAGCACTTCCGCGTGGATAAAATGCTTCATTTGAAGGTGCTGGACGAGATCCGCGACGGACATGAGCTTTTCCGTGATTTCGATATGGCGCTATACTCACAAAAGACGTTTGGAATGTTCGGAGGAAAAGAGGAGACCGTGACGCTTCGCTGTAAAAATACTCTGGCAGGCATCATCATCGACCGATTCGGACGGGATACGCTTTTTACCAATCAAACGGAGGATTCGTTTGAGATTCACGTCAAGGTCTCGGTCAGCCCCACGTTTCTGGCGTGGCTGATGACCTTTGGCTCAGACATCACCGTCCTGGCTCCCGAATCCGTCAAGCAGAGGTATATCGAACACGCTGTAAAATGTCTGGAACCGTATAAATAAACAATGCCGCAGGCTGTGCCTTTCTTTCCAAATAAAACAAAGCCGATGAAAATCCTTGGATTTTCATCGGCTTCTGTTATATTCCGTAGGTTCCCGTCAGCGGATCCTTAAAGAGATCGATCTTTGGTGTCGCAAAGGTAAAGAGAATAAAGAGAAGGGCAATCGCCGCAAGAATGCCGATCGCCACCTTCGGCGAGTGCGGATAGAGCTTGCCGCTGACAAAAAGGCGCGTCTCGTAGATATAGGCGATGGCGGCCGACACAAAGAAGATGACAATGTTGATCCAGTCGGGCGAGTGACCGATCACGCCGTTATAGGTGTAAAAAAGAATGGGGATGAGCGCAAGGCCAAGGAGAATGCCGCGCAGTTTGATGCTCCAGAAATCCGCGCGGTCGCGAAAAAAGAAGCTTTGTACGATGGCGAAAAGCAGCATTGGCCAAAAGAGAAGCTTCATGTGTTCCCAGGTTGATTCGTTGACCCCCGAGATGGGCGCGATCCACACCGCCTTTCCAAGCCAATCGTATAAAAAATGAAGAAGCGTGCCGCCGAGCGAGGTGACGGCAAAGCCCATCAGCTGCCAAAGTCCGATCGATCGTTTCATAATGCCTCCGAGTTTTTTTCTTAATATATGCACGGCCGTGTGGGGATATACCAGGCGAAAAAGATTGACAGAGAAGGGCAGATTTGCTATAATTAAAATATAAATTCAAGAAGGACGGAAATACATGTGCGTGCCCGCCGTTTGGGCGCGGGTGTACTTCTGCAGAGTCTGCGAGAAATATAAGACCAAGCGAAAAAAATCTGTCAACTGACACAGAGAAAGGAAATACAAAAATGACGGAACTTGAAAAGATCGCTTATGCGAAGTCCTTTATAGACAAGCTGGCAAACGGAATCAACCCTTTGGATGACGCGCCCATTCCCGATGGCGATATTGTAAACAACGTTCGACTTTCGCGTTGCTTTTTCTACGTGTCAGACATTCTCAAGCAGGTGATAGAAAACGGCGCTCCTGCCGGCAAGAAGGTAAAGAAGGCAAGGAGAAGCCAATTTTATATCACACGTGATCAGCTTGCTCAATTTGATTACTCGGAAACGCCGATATGCATAACCGAGCTTGCTCAAAGGATCAACAATCTGATTGACACCAAGCAAGTGAAAAAGCTGTCTTACAAGAGAATCGTAAATTGGCTCGTAAGCATTCACGCGCTGGTCGAGCAACAGGAAGCGGATGGAAAAGTAAAAAAGTATCCGACGGAAGGTGGACAACAATTGGGTATCTTTTTGGAAACTCGCCAAGGTCAGAGTGGAGAGTATGTGGTCGTTCTGTATAACAAGGAGGCGCAGACGTTTATTCTGGACAACATCGAGGCGATCCTCTCGCATAAGGATGATGAGAAGGAAAATGTTTGATTTGCATTTCCACGTTTCATGCACAGCCGTTTTACAATCAAATGCACCGCAGGTGCGATACCTACGTATCGCACCTGCGGTGCTTGTTTATTGGCATCAGCCTCGGTTTTCTGCAAGCTTACGCACGAAATCGGTGATCTCGTTGCCGATGCGCGTCAGCTCCTCAAGGAATTCCTTGGCGGTCATACGGGAGATGCCCGAGTGTACGGCAGAGAACTGCAAAAGCCTGTCATCCGTTACCATTCGTATGCTGTAATCGGGACCCAGCTCGTGCATAATTTTTTCGATATAAGCGTCGGCGGTCTGGTCGGCCTTGGTAAACACCACCTTGTAGCCGTCGTGCATCTGCTCCGAGCCCTCGCCGTCCTTTACGCGATACGCGTCAAAGACCAGCACAAGCTCGGTTTTGGTATAGGCTACGTAGTTGCTCAGAAGGTCCATCAGCTCCTCGCGCGCCTTCTCAAGGCTAAATTCGGCGGTCTTTGCCAGTCCTTCGTCAGAGTAGATGAGGTTGTAGCCGTCAACGATCACCATGTTTCGGGGCACACGCACCTTTTTCTGTCCCTTTGGCTTGTCCTTCTTGTCCACGGACACCACCTTGGGCTCGCTGTACTGCTTGCGCTTGATGGGGCCAAACAGGCGGAGCATCAAGGCCTCCAGCTCCTCGTCGCTGATGCTGTATTTGCGTGCCAGCGTGGACGCTCTCGGCAGGATGGTCTCGCTTACGGGCGCATCCTTGATGCCGACCTCCAGATGCTTGTAGGCATCCACCTCGCTCCAGTGCACGGTAAAGCCCGCGCCGTGGGCGCAAAAGACCGAGTGTGGCGGATTTTTAAGGTCGCCCTCGGGATCGTATCCCGTTTCGGCGACGATTTTCTCCTCGTTGTGGCAGGGCTCGTACCCGTCCGAGGTGCAGAACAGGCGCCCCTCGCCGCGCGTGTAGGCAATGACCTCGCGCGTATAGTCGCAAAGCGTGGCCACGGGTGCCCGTCCGCAAATAACGGTGCGCTCGGTGTCCGAGTCCTCCATTTCAAATTCGGCAAACCGCGCCTGAAGGTCGGACATAGCCCGTCCCACCGAGGCACTTGGAATTTCCAATCGGAACTTATAGTATGGCTCAAGCAAGGTGCATCCTGCCTTCATCAGGCCATGTCTCACCGCGCGGTATGTGGCCTCGCGGAAGTCGCCGCCCTCGGTGTGCTTGAGGTGCGCCTTTCCCGCCACAAGCGTGAACTTGGTATCGGTGAGCAGGGCACCCGTCAAGGTGCCGCGATGATCCTTTTCGTAAAGGTGCGTTAACACAAGGCGTTGCCAATTGAGATCCAGCTCGTTTTCGGGCAACCGTGTGTCAAACACAAGTCCCGTGCCCTTGGGCTGAGTCTCGATCAGAAGCTGCACCTCCGCGTAGTGACGAAGCGGCTCGAAATGTCCGACGCCGACCGCCTTGCCCGCCGCCTTTTCCTTGTAGAGGATCTTGCCCGCACCGAGCGTGCAATCGATGGAAAAGCGGTCGCGGATCAGCCGCGTGATCAGCTCGGTCTGTACCTCCCCCATAAGCCGCGCCTCGATCTGCGAAAGCTCCTCGTTCCACATCAGGTGCAGAGAGGGCTCTTCCTCCTCCAGCTCCTTGAGCTTGGGAAAATAAAGGCGCGTGTCGCACGCGGGCGGCAGCTCGATGGCGTAGGAGAGCACCGGCTCAAGCAGCGGCTTTTGCGTGTCTCTTTCAAGCCCGAGGCCTTGCCCGACGTAGGATTCGGAAAGCCCGATAACCGCGCAGATCTCACCGGCCGCGGCCTCCTCGGTCTGCTCGAATTTGTCACCGGAATACAGCCGTATCTGGCTTACCTTTTCGGCGAGGCGCACGCCGTCCTTGGAGAGGTAGCGGATCTCGTCGCGCGCTCTCAGCGTGCCGCTTGTGATCTTCATATAGGTCAGCCGCACCGATCCGATGTGCGATATTTTGTAAACTCTTGCACCGAATTCCTCTCGGTCATACAGGGGAGCCGACGCGTATTTGTCCAGCGTATCGAGTAAAAAGTCAATGCCCTGCATACGAAGTGCCGAGCCGAAAAGGCAGGGGAAAAGCTTACGGTTGCTGATGAGATACGAAATGTCGCTGTCCGCAATGCTTTCACCCGACAAAAAGCTTTCCATAAAATCCTCGTGCACAAAGGCCAGCTTTTCCTCCAGCTCCGTACGTTCCTGAGCCTCCAAAAAGCCGACGCAAAGCGGCGACAAAGCGCGAGCCAACTCGGTCTCCATCTCCTCCTTGGTCTTTATGGCAAGGTCACATTTGTTGACGAAAAGGAAGGTGGGCACACCGTAATGCTCCAGCAGCTGCCAAAGCGTTCGTGTGTGATTCTGCACACCCTCCGAGCCGCTGATGACCAGAATGGCATAGTCAAGCAGTGCAAGCGTGCGCTCGGTCTCGGCCGAAAAATCCACGTGCCCGGGCGTGTCAAGGAGGATAAAATCGCAATTTTCGCTCGAAAAGCGCGCCTGCTTGGAAAAGATAGTGATTCCGCGCTCGCGCTCAATGGCGTTGGTGTCAAGATACGTGTTTTTGTGATCGACACGCCCCAGCGTGCGGATGCGTCCCGATATATAGAGCAGAGCCTCGCTGAGCGTGGTTTTCCCCGCATCCACGTGTGCGAGAATACCAATGGTGATCTTCCTTTTCAAAGCGGTTCCTCCTTCCTGTATATTTGTATTGATTATATCATATTTTTATCCGTTTTTCAACCTCCGATAAAAATTCAAAGGATTGAAATTTTTATGAAAATGTGTTATACTGTATTCGATAAACTTTCAGGGAGGTGTAGAACTATGGAAAAGAAAAAAACGTATATTGCAATTGATCTGAAGTCCTTCTACGCCTCGGTGGAATGCGTGGCGCGCGGCCTCGATCCGCTTTCGACCAATCTGATCGTCGCCGACGCCTCCAAGACCGAAAAAACCATCTGCCTCGCGGTCACGCCCACGCTCAAGGCCCACGGGATTTCGGGACGCGCCCGCCTTTTTGAGGTGATTCAGCAGGTGGGAAAGGTCAATGCAGAGCGGAGAAGGCGGGTGGGAGGAAGACCCTTTACCGGCAAATCCTACGACGATAACGCTTTAAGGCAAAACCCCTATCTTGCCGTGGACTATATTGTTGCACCGCCGCGCATGGCGGCCTATCGGGAGTGCAGCACCAAGATCGTCGCCACCTATCTCAAATACGTTTCCATTGATGACGTCTACCCTTATAGCATTGACGAGGTGTTCATTGATGCCACCCGGTATCTGGAGCTCTACAAGATGAACGCGCACGATTTTGCCGCCATGCTGATCAAGGACGTGCTGAAGACCTACGGCGTTACGGCAACGGCGGGCATTGCCGAGAATCTGTATCTGTGTAAGGTGGCGCTGGATATCACGGCCAAGCACATCCCGCCCGATAAGGACGGCGTGCGTATTGCTGAGCTGGATATGATGAGCTACCGCCGAACACTTTGGACGCATACCGAGCTTACCGACTTCTGGATGGTAGGCAAGGCTACCGCCAAGCGGCTGAATCGGCTTGGGCTTTTTACCATGGGCGACGTTGCCCGATGCTCACTTTATAACGAGGAAAAGCTGTATCGGGAATTTGGCAAGAACGCCGTTTTTCTCATCGACCAGGCGTGGGGCTGGGAGCCGGTGGACATTGCGAGCATCAAGGCCTACCGTCCCGAGTCTACAAGCACAAGCGCAGGGCAGGTGCTCTCGCGCCCGTATACCTTTGAGGAAACGCGGATCATTGTGCTGGAGATGGTGGATAAGCTGGTTTTGGAGCTGGTGGAAAAGGGGCTTATGACCGACCAGATCGTGTTGACGGTCGGATACGACATTGAAAATCTGACCGATTCCGACCGCCGTGCGGAATATCACGGCGATATCACGACCGACTATTACGGCCGCCAGGTGCCAAAGCACGCCAGGGGCACGGCCAATATGGGGAGATACACCTCGTCCACAAGGCTGATTACCGAAAAGACGCTGGAGCTTTTTGATCGCATTCTCGACAAGAGCCTGCTCACGCGCAGGCTTACGATCACCGCCAACCGACTCTTAACCGAGGAGGCGGCCAAAGCAACCGCCCACGGCGAGCAGCTGACCATCTTTGATGCCCCCGAGACCGTTGCCGAGAAGGAGGCGGAGGAGGAGCTGGAGAAGCGCAAGCAAAAGGCTCTTATTGCCATCAAAAACCGCTTTGGACCTAACGCCATTATGAAGGGAACCAGCTATCAGGAGGCCGCCACGGGCATCGAGAGAAACAAATCCATTGGCGGACATCACGAATAAAAAGGAGGTGCCGTATGGCAGAGAGGTTTCCGTATGAGGATATTCTTTACGTGGCACGCCACGTGTCGCAAAAACACCCCGAGCCGACGATGACCGACCGTGCGGCACGCTTTCATCCGTTTGCGGCCATAACCGGCTATGAGGAAATGGTGCTGGAGGAGGCACGGAGTACCGAAGCACGCGCTGAGCTTGACGAGGAAGCGCTGACGGCGCTGAACGAGAAGCTGAATCTGCTTCGGGAATGCATCGACGAGGCGCCAGCGGTAACCGTTACCTACTTCGAGCCGGACAAGCGAAAATCGGGCGGCACCTACGTTCGTGTCACCGGCACTGTGCTCCGACTTGACGAATATGAGCAGACCGTTTCCTTGAGTGGGGACAAACGGATTTCAATAGCATCTATTTACTCCATAGAGGGCGACATCTTTTCGGAGCTTGGATGATCAGAAGGAAGAGGGATGAATTTTGAATAAACAAAAAAAGCCGTGGCTTTTCAGAGCCATCCGCTATGTGATTTTGGTACTGTACCCCCGTATGTAGGTAGTCGGGCTTGACAAGCTTCCGAATGAGCCTTGCATCATCGTGGGCAATCACGCACAGCTTCACGGGCCGATCGCCTGCGAGCTTTACCTTGCCGAGGATTGCTTTACCTGGTGCGCGGCACCGATGATGAGGCTGAAGGAGGTCCCCGCTTACGCTTACAAGGATTTCTGGTCGAAAAAGCCAAAAGCTCTGAGGCCGTTTTTCAAGGTGCTTTCTTACATCATTGCGCCTCTTTCGGTGCTGATCTTCAACAACGCGCGCACCGTTGCGGTCTACCGTGACAATCGCGTTCTCAGCACCTTCAAGGAGTCGGTCTCCAAGCTGAAGGACGGCAAGCGCATTGTGATTTTTCCCGAGCACGACCGAGAACATAACCATATTCTTTGCGAGTTTCAAGAGGGGTTTGTTGATCTGGCTGCTCTTTATTACCGAAGAACGGGGAAGTGTCTTGCCTTTGTTCCGCTTTACATTGCCCCCGACCTTAAAAAGATGTATTTGGGAGATCCGATCTCCTTTTCCGGCGAGTCTCCCATAGCAAAGGAGCGTCGGCGGATCTGCGACGCAATGATGACGGAAATCACCGAGATGGCCGAAGGCTTGCCCGAGCATACCGTTATTCCGTACCTCAATATCCCCAAGCGACTTTACCCCAAGAATAAGAAAGCAGAGGATGAACGCGTTGAAAAAACTGTACGATAAAAGTAAAATCGGGTTTGCCGTGCTGTGGATCATTTTCTACTGTGTGCTGATGTCCGTGGGAGACGCGCTGTCCGCACGGATCGGTGTTGATAAATCGGTGACGCTTGCCATAGGTGTTGTTCTGTCGGCAATCCTTCTGCTTTTTTTGAAGAAAAACAGCCTGCTTTCGGATTATGGCCTTTGTAAGCCAGGGACATCCGCGAGATCAATGCTATATTATATTCCTGTTTTCGCAATGCTCACGGCAAACCTTTGGTACGGAGTGACCTTGAATGTCGGTGCACCGGAAGCCGTGCTCTACATTCTGACAATGCTTTGCGTTGGCTTTCTGGAGGAGATCATTTTCCGCGGACTTCTCTTTGAGGCAATGAAAAAGGACAGCGTAAAGACCGCCATCCTTGTGTCGAGCGTGACCTTTGGCATCGGACATATCATCAATCTGATCAATGGCTCGGGCGCGGATCTGATTTCCAATTTGCTTCAGGTGGTATACGCTACCGCGGCGGGCTTTATGTTTGTTATGATGTATTACAAGTCAAAAAGCTTGTGGGTTTGTATGGCTGCTCACGGTGCCTTCAATGCCCTTGGCCTCTTTACCGATGAGACAAATGTGACGAAGGAGGGGCAAATACTAAGCGCACTTTTTCTCACGGCGATAACCGGCTTCTACGCCCTGTATCTCGCCCTTTCGATGAAAGGGAAAACGGGGAAGCAAGGTAGTCCCCGGAACGGTTGAATAAATGACCGTTTTTGGGTACATATTTACAAAAATAATATTGTTCGTTAACACATAGGGAGAGAGTATGAAAAAATGGATACCGATATTTTTATCCGCATTGATGATTACCGGATGCGCAGGGACAAGCAATAACCGGACCAACACCTACCGCCGGATCAGTATGGACGAGGCGGTGACTGTGATGGCACAGGAGACCGGCTATATTATCCTCGACGTGCGCCGCCCCGATGAGTTTGCCGCAGGGCATATCCCGAACGCCATCAACGTGCCAAACGAAACCATCGGCACGGCAGAGATCCCCGAACTGCCCGACAAGAATCAGCTCATTATGGTGTACTGCCGTAGCGGCCGCCGCAGCACAGAGGCTGCCGAGAAGCTGGTCAAGCTGGGCTACACGAACATCGTGGAGTTCGGCGGAATCCTCGATTGGAAATATGAGATTGTGAAATAAAACAAGTTTTTGTTACAATGGAACTGCAAAGTTCATATCATAGGTGATTGCATACAAGGTTATTTAAGGAGAATTTATTATGACCGAACCAGAGGTAAGTCTTAGAATCGCGATGTACTATATTCAAAACGGAAAAACGTCAGAGAATATAAATGTTTCGATAGATGGCGCCCATATTAAGACGAAGGATACCGTTCACTTTGATATGGTTGGATTTTTGCGCGAAAACGGATATATAAAATGTGATGCGACTGATAAATGGCAGTGCAAATATAAAAACGAAAAGTATGCTTCTTGCATTGTTGTTTCTTCTAAGCCCGGTATTGGTGATGTATTTATTGTCTTGAATGATGGAAAAACGTTGTATGTGGAAAGCAAGAAGTTCAAGAGTGGAAGCGGTGGAGAGTATCCGGCTATGCGAGAAGCAATCGGACAGTTAATGACAGGGTGCCCGGATGATAGAATTCCTGTTGTTGCCGTGCCTTATAGTGAGAAAAGCCATGAACTCTCTGTTGATTGGCTGAAGAATGATAGAATGCGCAATGCTGGCATTTGTTTCATACTGGTTAAGGATAATGGAGATATAGAATTTGTGGGGTGGACAAACAATGATACTTGAAACAGAACGCCTGATCCTCCGTCCGTTCACCGAGAACGATGCTGCGGACGCATTTGAATATTTGCACGAGCCAATTGTGCATTGCTTTGCTTGCATGAAAACCGAAACCATGGAGGATGCAAGAAAGGCTGTGCTTGACAGAGCCAAGGACGGCGAGTTTTACTTCGCCATCACGCTTAAGGAAAACGGCAAGGTCATCGGCGAGATCGATGCCATGCCCGAAGCGACTGCTCCAGACGAGGAAAATGCCGCAAGGGACACCTTCAGCCCCTGTTGGATGCTTAATCCCGAATACCAC
>CAJGDZ010000024.1 GCA_904502055.1 uncultured Clostridia bacterium
AAAGGCTCCCTCCGGGAGGGAGCTGGCGCCGAGTAGGCGACTGAGGGAGCCCGCGCGGCAGTAGAGTCTGCAAGCACAATGAAGTCGCGCAGGCTCCTTCCACCGCCACAGGCGGTCCCCCTCCCTCTCGGAGGGAGGCTTCGTTTGCACGCCACCTTCGTTCAAGCGTAGCCGGACCTTTAAACTTCAATTTATCGAGTTTACTCCACACCCTTTACCGCGTCGGGGTTGACCGAGGTGACACGGTCGACGACAAGCTGCCTAAATTCGGGCGAAAGCATCGCAAAGAAGGCGGTGAAGCCCGTAACTCTTACCACAAGGTCGGGATATTTAAAGGGATCCTTGTGCGCCTCGAGGATCTTTTTGGCGTCGATGATGTTGATGTTAAGGAGCGTGTTGCCCGTGTTCATAATGGTGCGAATCATTTCCACCATTTTGTCCACGCCCTCCGGGTCGTTGGCAATGCCGGGGTCAAACTCCAGCTGAACGGGTGCGCAGTTGCCGTAGCCGGGCTGAATGCGGCCGATGGAGTTGCACATCGCCGACACCGCGCCGTCCTTGCGGAAGCCGCCATTGGGATTGGCGCCGTGGTTGATGGCCTCATAGGCCTTTCGTCCGTTGGGCGTTGCCGAAACGGTGCGTCCAAGTCCCAGCGTGTTCGACCAGGAGAAGAAGCCGGGGATGAAGTTGATGCCGGGATGCTGCACGTTCAGATCGCGCACGAGCGCGGTATACAGCTCGCTGACGCGAAGCGCCCACTCGTCGCCGAGGGTATCGCCGCCGCAGTAGCGTTCACTGTTCTGCATCAGCTGACGGATGTACTCGCCGTCCTGGTCCTCAAAGTTGTTTTTCATATGCTCGGTGAGCGACTCGAAGGAGATCTTGCCCTCCCTCTCGATTCTCTGCTCCAGCGCCGCAAAGCTGTCGGCCACCACCGCGATGCCGCTGCCGTCCACGCACATATTGTAGTAGTTGGCGCCGCCGTCGGTGATGTTGACACCCTTTTCAATCAGGCCGTGCTGAAAGAGGTTGAGGATCAGCTCGGGCTGGCTCTTGGTCTGGTACTTCAGGTGATGCATAATGCCGTTACCCGTTGCATCGACCGCCGCCTTCAGATGGATCTGATACAGGCGGAAGAGCTCCCCAACCGACTTCTCGGCACTCGACTCCATCATGTCGTAATACGCCACCTCAAACACCTTGGCCAGGTTGATCTTGACGGTGTCGTTCATGGTATATTCCATACCGGGCATACACATCCAATGGCAGCCCGCCGCCACGCGCTTACGCGCCAGCTCCAAAGGGTAGCCGCAGCGCATAAAGCCCTCGGCAAGGGCGGTGTCCGAGGAATAACGCGGCCAGCCCTGCTTGTTTTTGAAGAGGTAGGCCACCGATTTCTTGAAAAATTCCTCATCAAGGTTATCGTGCACGCGAATGGTAAGATTGCAGGCAATGTTGATCTTATCCGCCGCCTCAAGGCAGAGATAGGACACACGCGAGGTCATATCCCGGCCGTCCACGTCGGGGCCACCCAGCTGGAAATAACGGCTGTCCAGCAAAAACAGGCACGCAAGGTAGAAGATCGCCTCCTCGTCGGTAAGCCGACCCTCGGCCACGTCCTTTTCATAGTAAGGACGGAGCATCTCGTCAAGCTGACCGCCCGCGCTTCCGCGGTTGTAGGTGCGCGAGAGCATGCTGAACCAGCACATCCACTGCACCGCCTCCTTGAAGGTCTCGGGCTTGCCGGCGGCAAGCTTTTGGTTCATCCTCGACATCTCGTAAAGATTTGCCTTCAAGGTCACGTTGTTTTCCTTGTCCGCCAGCTCGCCGATCTCTCTTGCCATACGCTCAAGGAAACGGATGATGGCCGACACCACCGCGATCTCACTGTCATAAAACTCATGGTGCGATGCGTCGTGAAGCTCGCGCTGGGTCTTCAGCTTGTCGAGAATGCCGCCCCACCCCAGATCAAAGCCGATCTGCAGATCGGGTGTAAAATGGTGACAGTTGTCGATGCCCGAAATGACGTTGTATTTGTCAAACAATACCTTAAGGTCATCAAACGGATAATCGGGATTCCACTTGCAGGTCACCGGGCGCAGACGCTCAAGGAACAGAAAGCCCTTGCCCACAAACGCGTCCAGCGGATCGCAGTACAGCGGATGACTGTCCAGGATCGCGCAGTAGTTCTCGGTCCACGCCTTGTAGCCGTAGATCGAGCCGTTGGGATGATTGGGCTTTAATTTGTATGTAAACTCGTTTTGCACGATCAGACCGTAGTCGTCCTCGTTGGCACCGCCTGCCCTCGCCTTTTCCTCGGTCTGGGCGACCTTGCGGGCGCGGAGAAGCGCGATGCGCTTGTCATAGGTAAATTCTTCGGTATCCGAAAATTGATTGATCCATCGAAGCTCGCTCATGTCTCTCCTCCTTATACGATCTTGTAAGAGATCCCGACGCCGTCAAGAAGCGCACGGATCTCCGCCAGCCTTGTCTCACCGAGCGGACGTGCCGACTCATACGGATTGTTTGCGCTAAGGCTCTTGTATTTGCCCTCGCCCAGGGGGTTGAAGTTCAGCACCTCATAGCGGACGAGGTTTTTCATATCTCCAAGGTACTTCGCAATGCTCAGAAGATTGTCCTCCCCGTCGGTCACACCCGGAATCAGGGGCGTGCGAACGATCACGGGGATCCCCAGAGAATCCAGCAGTTTTATATTCTTTATAATATTGGCACCCGACACGCCGGTGTTTGCCTTGTGCGCCGCCTCGTCCATCAGCTTGAGGTCGCACATAATGAGGTCGGCCTTCTCGGCCAGCGGCTTTATGTAGTCAAAGGCAAAGCACAAATTGGTCTCCAGCGCCACACGAATGTCCTCGGCGCGGCAAGCGTCGGCCAGAGCCATGGCAAAATCGCGCTGGCAAAGCACCTCGCCGCCCGACAGCGTCACGCCGCCCTTCGAGCCGTCGTAGTACGCCTTGTCCTGCCGAACCTCGCGCATGATCTCGTCCACCGTCATTTCCTTGCCGCACATCACAAGTGCCTCGGCGTAGCACACCGCGGCGCATTTGCCGCAGGCCGTGCATTTCTCACGGTCGATGACGTGCTTCCCGTCCACCACGCGGTGCGCCTGAGCGGGGCAAGTCGCAAAGCACTTGCCACAGCCGATGCACTTGCTCTCATAAAACATCAGCTCCGGTGCGCCCGACAGTGTCTCGGGGTTATGGCACCAATTACATTTCATATTACAGCCCTTGAAGAAGACCGTGGTGCGAATGCCGTCACCGTCGGTCAGCGAAAAGCGCTGAATGTTGGATATAAGTCCCTTCACGGTCGTTGTCTCCTTGATCAGTTTTTGGGGCCGTCGCCGAGATCCGGCACGTCCAGCGGAACGCCGCCAAGCTTTGCCGACTCGATGGCGATAAGGCCGGGGATGTTGCAGCGAGCCGCAAACCAGGCGTTGAGGATCGGCTGCTTGCCGTCAAACGCGGCGGTGCAGAAGTCGTCAATGAGGAACTGGTGCGACGCCATGTGTCCGTTCTCAAGCCCCTCAAAGCTCTTGGGCAGACGCTCTCTTTCCTTTTGGTGAATGGGCGCGAACGAGCTCCACTGCCACTCGCCGTTGGCTACGCGCTCCTTGAAATTGGGATCGTCCTTATTGGCGGTCATATCCTCGGGGTTGACGTAATCACTCACGTCCTTCAGCCACACGTGCTCCTTCTTGCTCTCAAAATCCATCTCGTGCAGAATGTGCTGCGCGTTGCTGAACTCGTAGCTTCCCTTGGTGCCGTACAGACCCGAAATAAAGGAGCTGGGACGTCCGTAGCCGAAGCCGCGCGCCTCGGTGACGCGTGCCGTGCCGCCGTTGGCGAGCTCCATCATCACGTACTGGTTGATGTGCTCGTTGCCCCACTCGTTGCCCTCGCTCGTGAAGGCCGCATCGCCCTCGCGATCCTTACAGCCAAAGCACACCACCTTTGTGGCATAGGAATCCACCGCCGACAGGATCATCGCCGTCGAATGCGTGGGATAGAACAGAGGCGGCATGCCGCGCTCGTCGCGGCGCTTGCCGTAGCTGATGCTGTTGATGTGATGATAGTACTGCGCCGCGCCGTACGAGAACTCACCGAACTTGCCGTCCTTGTAAGCCTCGCGGCAGAACATCGCGCAGGGGTAGTAGTAGCAGGTCTCGCCGATCATATAGGTAAGTCCCGTTTTCTCAACCAGCTCCACGATCTCGCGGCACTCCTCGACCGTCGATGCCATGGGCACCGCCGAGTATACGTGTTTTCCCGACTTCAGCGAGCGGATGGAAATGTCACCGTGCAGGTGACGCTGAGTAAAGTTGGCAATGCAATTGATGTCCTCGCGGGCAAGTGCCTCCTCAAACGAGGGGAGGATCTCCACGTCGAACATCTCGGCATACGCCTTGGCCTTCTCCTCGATCAGATCGCAAACGTAGACCTTCTCTACGTTCGGGTGATGCTTAAACAGATTCACAAACTTCTTTCCGAATGCGCCGCAACCGATCACGGCAACCGTAAGCTTTTTCTGCATAATTTGCTCCTTTTCTCAGGGACCGACGTCCCCGTTTTTTATCTTCCACTTTTATTATATCGCAAAGCCGCTTCATATCAATGGGATTTTTCTACGAAAAGTTTGTGTTTTTCGTACTTTTTCTCTTGCTTTTTGAGGCGTAGTATGCTATAATCGAGGTATGAAAATACAAGATATCAACCCCTTTGTGCGCCAGGCGCTTAGTTCGCGGCTCACAAAGCAAAACCAAACCGACACCTTCAACCGCATCCAGAGCGTGGACTGTCGCTTTTTCTACATCAACGACGGCGCGGGACAAATGCGCTTTGCGGACGCGGCCTACCCCCTTCGGGCGGGCACGGTTGTCCTGTTTCGTGCAGGCACCGAGTACGTCTGGGAGCCCGACGATTTTGTCGACTACTACGCGATCAACTTTGACTACACCCAAAGCTTTTCGCACATTGCCACGCCCTTTCACCCCATCTACGCCGACCGCTTTTCGGAGGCCGACATCATTGAAAGCCCCGTGTTTGAGGACGAGCCGCTCCTCGGGGCTCCGCTGGTGCTTCCCTTCGCCCCCGAATTCGAGATCAAGATCCGCGCCATTCTCACCGAATCGCTGATCGGCAGCGAATACTCCGCGGCACTCACGTCGGGACTTCTCAAGCAGATCATCGTGGAGGCTCTGCAAAAGAAGAAGACCGCCGCCACCGCACGTCCGCCCAAATCGGTGGGCGCGATCAAGCAGGTCATCGAGTACGTCAGCAAGCATTATATGGAGGAGCTGACCTATGACCGGCTGGCCGAGCTGTTTCACTTCAACCCCTCTTATCTCAACCGCATCTTCAAGGCATACACAGGTAAGACTCTGCACGAATTTCTCTTTCATTACCGCCTGCAATCGGCCATGGAGCTTTTGCGCTCGCAAAGCCTTACCGTAAGGGAGGTCGCCGCCCTTTGCGGCTTCCCCGACCCCTACCACTTCACTAAGGCCTTCAAAAAATACACCGGCCTCCCCCCAAGTAAGTATAAACATCAATAATTCTTCAAATTTTGATTTGTCGGTGTGTTTGAATGGCTATGCTTGCACGAACGTTATCGGATGAAAGGCTCCCTCCGGGAGGGAGCTGGCGCCGAGTAGGCGACTGAGGGAGCACGCGCGGCAGTAGAGTCTGCAAGCACAATGAAGTCGCGCAGGCTCCTTCCACCGCCACAGGCGGTCCCCCTCCCTCTCGGAGGGAGGCTTGGTTTGCACGCCACCTTCGTTCAAGCGTAGCCGGACCGATAAACTTCAATTTTCATATCAAAAAAGCAGAGCCGAGGCTCTGCTTTTTCTTTTAGAAGGTAAAGATAAAAGTATTTTTTCCCGTTCTCGGAATTTCGTATTCCGAGGAAAGCGAGGGGCCGCAGGAGGAAGAACCGATGCCGCGCATCGCAAGATCGATGCAGACGTTCACAAACCCGTTCTTCGGCAGCGCGAAGGTATGCCCCGTGTCGAACAGCTGCCTTGTGGTATAGGGTGTCACCGAGAAGGAGAAGGGCTGCTCGGCCGTGAGGGCAAACAAATCCTTCACCGAAAGATAGCGGCTGGCATAGTGGCTGCCCGATTCCTGAGGACGGACGTAACCCGACTCGTAGTTTTGCTCGGCCGTACTCTCATAGTATCCATACTCGCACGCCACGTGCTTGTCCACATAGCTCTCAGTCGGGCCAAAGCCAACGTAGGCAAACGCGTCGTGTGCCGCGTCCACGCCGAATTCCAAGCCAAAGCGCGGAAAATTCTGAACGTAATCGCTGAGTGCATATTCCACCTCAAGGCGGAGTGTATTGCCCTCCACCACGTAGCTCGCGCCAAACGAAAGCACGGGATCGCGCCCGTTGGCACCAATCACGCCGCGCACGCGGTAGCCACCCTTGCTTTCGTCAAACGAAAGCACCTCGGGACGGCATTCGTGCAGGCGGTATTTGCTCTTCCATGTGCCAACCAGCCCCCGATCGTTGTCAATATACCGAAGAAAATTCCATCGCATCGGCACCCGGAGCAGCTCTGTGCCGTCGACCTTAAGCGACGACAGTGCGCCCGTGAACTCGTCCACCGCGATCTCCACGTGTTCCGCATGCCCCTTGATTTCGGGCATCGTCACCTCACACATTTCCGAACGCGTTTTTCCGCCGTACACCGCCCTCATTTCAAGCGCCCCCGATTTGGGCTTGCGGTCGGGCGTCATCAGACCGTCGCAGCAGAAGTTGCCGTCGTGCTCGCGCTCGCCGAAATCGCCGCCGTACAAGTAGCCCTTTGGGGTCTTTATGGCGTGGTCAGCCCACTCCCACACAAAGGCGCCCATACATTGCTCATTTTTGTAGATCAGATCCCAATACGCCGCGATGTCGCCGCAGGAGTTTCCCATCGCGTGCGTGTACTCGCAAAGCACAAAGGGACGCGTCTCCTTCGGATCATTCAGCACCTCTTTTTGGATGCGCCAGACACTCGGATACATCATGCTTGCGATATCCAAAAGACCGTTGCGATAATGCTTCGGGTCGCCGTGAAGCGCGCTCTCGTAATGCACGGGACGGCTCTTGTCGCGGCGGCGAATGTACCGCGCCCCCGCAAAAAAGGCCTTGCCAAACGAGCCTTCGTTGCCCAGCGACCAGATGAGCACCGAGGGGCGGTTCTTGTCGCGCTCAACGAGCGCCGTGTGACGGTCAAGAATGCCGCTCTCAAACAGGAGATCCTCCGCGTTTTCCGACCACGTCTTAAAGTCGTAGCCGCCACGGCGCGCGACCGCGCCGTGCATCTCAACGTCGGCCTCGTCCATCACATACAGACCCATCGCATCGCAAAGCTGGTAAAACTCGGGCGCGTTGGGATAGTGCGAGGTGCGCACCGCGTTGACGTTCAGCTCCTTCATCAGCCGAATGTCCTCGTACATATTTTCAAGCGTCACCGTGGCCGCCGTTTTCGCGTTGAAATCGTGGCGGTTAACGCCTTTGAGCTTCACCGCGTTTCCGTTCAGCTTAAAAACACATCCGTCGATGGACACCTCGCGGAAGCCCACCTTCTCGACGATCTTCTCGCCGTGTGCCCTCAGAACAAGCGTGTAGAGCTTTGGCGTTTCGCTCGTCCAAGGAGTAACCTTGTCAAGTGAAAGCGTTACGCGCCTGCGCGCGCCCACCTTGGCACGTTGCCCCTCCAGCTCCAGCTCTATGCTTACGGAACTTTCGTTCACAAGGGTAAGCGTGCCTCCCTCGCCCGAAAGCGCCGTGAGCACCCGATAGTCGGCGACGTGCTTTTCGGGGCGTTTTAAAAGATACACGCTTCGGAAAATACCCGAAAAACGGAACTTGTCCTGACACTCCAGATACGTGGATGCGCACCATTTGAGCACCACCACGTCCAAAACGTTCTCGCCATCCCGCACAAGCTCGGTAATATCAAACTCGCTCGTCGCGTGCGAGATCTGCGAGTAGCCCTTTTGCACGCCGTTGACAAAAAGGTAAAACGCGCTGTCCACGCCCTCAAAGTTCAGATAATAACGCTCTCCCTCGCACGTCTGCAGATCAAACGTGCGGCGATAGTGCCAGCACGGATTTTTCTTGGGAACAAGCGGTGGCATCACGGGGAACGGATAGGTGTGATTGAGATACTGGATCTGATCGTAGCCGTGCATCTGTACGCAGGAGGGTACGGGAATGGTATCGGTCATTTCCTCCCCGATCTGCACGTCCGCAAGCGTCTCATGCGCGCGGATCTGCCATACGCCGTCTAAGGAGACAAAGCGCGAGCTTGCGCGCCGGTCAACGATACCAAACCGCGTTTTTACGCGATCGTCCTCGGAAAACGGAATATAATAGCTTCGGTGCGGAAGTGTGCCCACGCGCTCATAGCGCTCAAATTCCTTGTTGTGATCCATACATCTTCTCCTATTCTTTTATGATATGATGGCCGCCCTCAAGCTCGCTTTGCTTGCCACTCGGTAGACGAAGCGTAGCAAGACAGCCCTGTGGAACGGTTATTTCATACGTGATCTCCTCGCCGTCCCCATATACCCACGCGCTCCGAACAACGCCAAATTTTGTATCAATTGATGCATTTATGTGTCCAAGACGTCGATCCGGGTGAGGGGCAATGACCATTTTCTCATAGCCCGCACCGTCTTCGCAGATCTGAATGCCCGCCGCCACACCGAAGATCCAGTCATAGACCGAGCCGTACGCGTAATGGTTAAAGGAGTTCATATCCGCCGACCAAAAGCTGCCGTCCTCCTTGATGCTGTCCCAATGCTCCCAGATGGTCGTCGCCCCGTGAAGCACCGAATACAGCCACGAGGGACTTTTCTCCTGAAGCAGGAGATCGTATGCCACGTCGGCATAGCCGTTTTCGGATAGCGCGTGCAGAATGTGCGGCGTGCCGATAAAGCCGGTGGTGAGCCGCGTTCCGTTGTCACGGATCAGCCGCACGAGCGTGCTCGCCAGCCGCTCGCGCTCGCTCTCCTCACAAAGACCAAACCGAAGGATGACCGAAAGCGAGGTCTGCGTGACGGCCTTAACGGGACGGTTGGTGGCCAGCGCATCGTATTTGGGATACAGCTTGGGCAACCCGTTTTCCATAAAGAGACGTCGAAAGCACGCACGAATATTCTTGTTAAGTGTCTCATAATATACAGTATCTTTGCCAAGAACCTTGCATACCTTGACCATTAAAGAGGTCGTATAGGCAAAATACGCCGTGGCCAGAAGGTCGGTCTGCGTGGCACCGTAATACAGCCCCTCGCCCGCATCCATGGCCAGCCAGTCGCCGAAATGCGTGCCGCCCATATAGGCGAACTCCTCGTCGCCAAAGGCGTGAATGCACTCGATGTGGCGCGCCATCATATCAAAGTTTTGCTCAAGGACCGAACGGTCTCCCGAGGCGAGATAGATCTCCCAAGGACAGATGATCGCCGCATCGCCCCACGCGACCGCCGGGCTCTTGTTGCTAAAGCCGCTGCAGTCGGGGATGACGTGCGGTACGGTGCCGTTTTCCTTTTGCTCGGCGCGCATATCTCCCAGCCACTTTTTAAAGAACCGCGTTACGTCATAGTTGATGGCGGCGGTGCGGCAAAAGACCTCCGCATCTCCCGTCCACCCAAGTCTTTCGTCTCTCTGGGGACAGTCTGTGGGAATATCCAGGAAATTACTGCGCTGCCCCCAGATGATATTTCGATACAGCTGATTGATATTTTCGTTGCCGCACGAAAAGTCACCGATGCGCTTCATATCGGAATAGACCGCCACCGAGGTAAAGTCCGTGAGGCGTATCTCCTTTTGCGGAAACTCGTCCAGGCGAATATAGCGGTAGCCCTGGAAGGTGAATTTGGGCTTCAGCACATCCTCACCGCCGCTGAGAATGTATTGCATTTTGTTTTTGGCATCGCGGTAATTGTCGGTATAAAAATTGCCGTCACCATCGAGCACCTCGGCGTGCGAAAGCACCACGCGCTCACCCCGCCTTCCCTTGATTCGAATCTCAACGTAGCCCGCCAGATTCTGCCCGAAATCGATTACTCGCTCGCCCTTTGGCGTCACGATCATCTGCTTTGCCGGGAGGCGCTCCTGCTCCTTTATCCACTCGCCCTCCTGCGGGATGAGCTCCACACCCGCGAGCGTGGTGTCAAGCGCGGCCTCACCAATGTAGCGGCTCTCAGCCGTCAGATCCTGCGTCTCGCCGTTGTAGATCTCGGAATCCAGCACCTGCGAGGAATACACCTGCCAGCCCTCGCCGCTGAGCACCCATTCCTCGCGTCCGTCCTCGTAGCAAAGGTGAAGGGCGACAACCACGCTGAGATGGTCTACGTACACACGGCGGCGATCTTCGCCGCGTACAAGCCCCATCGCCCATCCCTTGCCGCAATGCACGCAAAATTCATTCTCCGCGTCCGTAAGGTACTCCCCGACGTCATAGCGCTGATATTGCACGCGCTTTTTATAGCTTGTCCAGCCGGGCGCCAAAACCGCGTCGCCCACGCGCCGTCCGTTGATATTCAGCTCATATACTCCCATGGCGGAAACGTATGCCGTTGCCGCCTTTATCCTGCCTCTCCGTGCAATGTTCTTCGCAAAGATCAAGGCCGTGCTCTCGCACGCGTGCGGACTCCAGATCCAGCTTGCCTTTTGTATCATTTTGCCACCTCCGTTTTTCTAATTATAGCACACATCCTCCAGAAACGCAATAGAAAAAAAGACCGTTTTCACGGTTTTTTTTTCGTGTTTCTTAAAGTGACTTTACCGAAAGGCTTACGCCAAAAACGATGCTCTCCTTTGCCCCAATGCGACAGTAGGTGAAGCGATCGTCAAGCTCGGTGGTGCAGGGCTCAAGTCCCATCGCATAGTCACCGCTTGCCCGGCTCTTCCACTCGACAAAATGCGGCAAGGTTTCGCCCGTATAGTTTAATGTGAGACGCTTTTTGACGGTTTCGTTGACCAGCGAGATCTCCGGCTTGCGTAGCGTCAGGAAGTAGCAGACCTCCTCCTCACCGTCCACCGGCGCGCCCATCTCATAAGCGGTGCTCGCATTTTTCGCCGACCACGGCGTACGCGGCTCGCACTTTTGGATATCGGCTACCACACGCGCGCCCGCATCCAACATCGGATAACCCACGTTGATGTGATACAAAAGGCAGTAGTCCTCCTCGCGTTCGCCCTCGTTTTGGAGCGTATCCTCAAGCGTAAGCGTCTCGCCTCCGATATCGGCAGTAATTCGGCGGCGAAGCACCAGATTCTTGCCAAACAGCGCGGTGTCGCGAATGACCGCCTCCACCACGATGCCCCCCTCATTGCACTCGGCGCGAACGATCTCGGCGGGAATGTTGTGAAGTGTACCGTGAAGCTCATAGCCCTCTCGGCCACCCACGCTGTCAAGCCCGCAGGTGTAGACCATGCCGCCCTCAAAGCGGCTCAGAAAAGGCAGCTCTCGTTTGGTGAATCCATTTCGCGAAACAAACGAAACGTTTTGTCCCTCGTGATACAATTGCATGACATCACATGCCTTATCTACGTTGAGAAGAAAGCGGATCTTACCGGTATCGCAATCCAAAATGTCCAAGCCCTTTCCCCTGCCCTCGCTCAGCGTGTAGCGGCGAATACTCGCCAGCTGTCCGAAATTCGAAACTCTTTTGTCCATCGTTTTACTCCTTGTCCGCAAAAATTTTGGTAGGCTCTGCGCCCTTCTTCTCTCTCATTATATCATCGCCCGCACCGGCCGTCAAGCCGTCTTATCGGTAGATATCTCCGTTCGCAAGAAGCTCATTCTCACTCGCACCACTCATCCGCCGGCAAGACCACAAGCCGGGACATCATCAAAAGCGCCAAGGCAAAGCAACCTTTTTATGTTAATCCTCCGGGTATTCCTCGGTCACGTCCATTTGAAGAATGTCGAGGAAGGGGCCGATCTCGTAGAGCGGAATGACCAGCTCAAAGGCCTCACCCTCTCGCGAAAAGCGAAGCGAATAATAGCCGTCCATCGAATACTCCTCGTCAAACTCGCCAACCGTTCTTTTTTCGATGCCGTAGCCGGCATATTCCTCGCTATCGTGCGGCACGTCCTTTATCCAATCGCTGAAAAGAATGGGCGCGTTCACCTTCACCAGTGCCTCAATGCTGTCAAGCGGAATGGCGATCACATAGCCCACGTGATGCAGGCAGAGCTTCCCCTCCTCCTCAAACAGGTCGACCTCGTCGACGTCATAAAGATCGCCGTCCGCGCTTTCCTTGTAAAACTTGCCAAGCAGCTGCACCTTTTTGGCGTCACTCGGCACTCTCAGCTCGCGCATGGAAATGGCATTCATCCGATCCATCTCATCCTCGTACGGAAGAGAGTCATCTTCCCTGTTTTTTTTGGCAAATACGGTTTTGATCACCCACAAAATGCCCGAAAGGACAAAAAGCAATCCCGCCATAAGGCCCTGTTCCAAGGAAAACACCCTGGTTCCCAAATAGCGAAGCAACACCACCAGCCCACAAGCTACACCCGCCATCAAGAGGATGGCCGAACAAATCGAAATCACGCCCACGCCGCCGACCACACTTTTTAAGATCGCCTTGGACATTTTTTTGTTCAGCGCCTCTCTCTCGGCCGCAAGCGCCGCACTCTCGCGTCGAAGAATAAACTCCTTGCGGTCAATGCTCAGATCCTCACGGTTGAGATCAAAGCAAAACAAATTTTCTCTTTTCATCTTCAAGCCCCCTTAGAATATTAGGGTGATAGCGGGTTTGGATATCTGCTTTCTCCCTAAGATAATTATAGCATTTTCAAGATCCGATGTCAAGCAACGCAAAAAAGAGCGCGGTGTAACCGCGCTCTTTTTGATTTCGATTACTTCTCGTTCTTGTAGATTTCCTTGAAGTACTTGTAGGTGTCCACCTTGAGCTCGCCGCAGGCGGCCTCATCGCACGCGATGATGGCATCGGCGTGCATCTGCAGAGCGCTGATGGTCCACGCGTGATCCACGCCGCCCTCTACGCAATGACGGAGCGCGCGTGCCTTGTTATGTCCGCTGATGAGAAGCATGACCTGCTTGGAGTCACAAACGGTGCCTACACCGACCGAAAGCGCGGTCTTGGGAACCTTATTCATATCGTTACCGAAGAAACGGGAGTTGACGATCAGCGTATCCTCGGTCAGCGCGCGAACGCCGGTGCGCGAGGTCAGCGAGGTAAAGGGCTCGTTGAACGCGATGTGTCCGTCCACACCGCTGCCGCCCATAAACAGGTCAATGCCGCCGTACGAGGCGATCTTGTCCTCGTAGCGCTGACACTCGGCCTCAAGATCCTCAGCCATACCGTTGAGAATGTTGATGTTCTCGGCAGGAATGTCGATATGATTGAAGAAGTTGTCGTGCATAAAGTACCAGTAGCTCTGGTCGTGCTCACGGGGCAGACCCACGTACTCGTCCATATTGAAGGTAACGACGTTCTTAAAGGTCACCTTGCCGGCCTTGTTCATCTCGATAAGTCTCTTGTAGACACCCAGGGGCGAGGAGCCGGTGGGAAGTCCCAGAACGAAGGGGCGGTTCTCCTTGTGTGCGTTGATGGCATCGGCAATATGGTTGGCCGCCCACTCGCACATCACGTCATAGTTGTCTCTGATGATCAGTTTCATAACGATTCTCCTTATCTTATATGGGATTGTTTTTATACTATCATTATATCACTTGTCGCCAAATTTGTAAAGGCGTTTGCAAAAATTTCGAGAAAAAAACAGACCGCGATTGCGGTCTGCTTTTCTTTGAGTTACCCCAACAATTTTAAACCTTTCACTTCTCCGTCACAACAGTAAGCTTTCATAAAAGCTACTTTGATACCCGTTCTCGCGCAAAAAAGAAAAAGTTGATCGAAGTTTTTCCTCGAATTCGGGTTGATAACGGAAATAATCTTCATAAAAATACTGTTCATGAATCATCACTTTTATACAATCGCGTTGGCTTATGAATGCCAGTTGTTCTAAAATTTTTTCTTCAGAATAGCAATTCAAAATAATATCAATGGATGCAAAAGAAATGTTGCCGATTTTCAGAATTTCACCTGTGCGAATTCGCGCCGCATTTCCTTCATCGATATCATAGGAGGTGCGTGGCTTTTCGTTGGTACCAAATAGCCCTAACAATCCAACAACTCCGTTGTCCTCCACCGCCCTCAAACCGCTTTCGGTCAATAAGCAATAATGAATCGTTGTAGTATTTGCCAAAGCCGCCGGAGAAGCAAAACGCTTGATCTGCTCATGTACCCGTTTACATTCCTCGTAAACCACATCATAGCCCGAACTTTCATAAGGCTTTACATTTTCCAAATCGGAGTGAAAAGAAAGCTTGAGCCAATCCGAATTTTCTTTCCATTCCTCATAATAAACAGCACTCATTTGAGAAAGATCGAAATTTTCCATTCGGTAAAATAAATTCAGTTGCACCTTCAATCCAAATTTTTTATGAAGCCGCCAATACATAGCGAGATACGGATGGTCAAATAGACTTCGATAACTCTTCTCGGTTAATTCCTTTAAAAAACGAATATTGTCATCTACCGTAAAACAAAAGTTTTTGATAAGACCACCGCCCTTCTTTTCCAATTATATCACAAAATCACTTTTCTTTCAAGAC
>CAJGDZ010000025.1 GCA_904502055.1 uncultured Clostridia bacterium
CGCCATCAGCACGATGGGCACCAGCTTAATAAAGGTAGCACTCACCTGAAATCGGCCCGTCAGCTTGGGCGAGAGCACGTTTAGCGTATACGAAAGGATCAGGAAAAAGCCCGCCAGCACCATCACGCGCGCCCCCGCCATCTCCCAGCCGAAGATCACGCCGAAATAGCGCGCCGACACCCATGCAAGCACCGCGGCCATACCGGGATAATAGAGATTGACCAAAAACCAGGCAAGATAGTAGGCATATTTTTTGCCGCAGGTCGCCTCGGCATAGTCCACCACGCCGCTCACGCGCTCGTATTTGGTAGCCATCATGGCAAACTGAAGCGAGCAAACGATCATAAGCACACCCGTAATGACCCACGCCACAATTCCCAGCGGCATATTCCCGCCCGTGGCAACAAGGACATTCTGCGCCTTAAAAAAGACACCCGAGCCGATCACCGTTCCCACCACCATACAGATGGCGGTCAGCAGACCGTATTTTCTTGTTAACTTTTCCATTTTTTCTCCTTACTCTTAAATTTGGAGTTTCTTTGCTCTTATTGTACCACATTTTTTGCCTTTGTCAACGAAAATCTCGTTGACAAACCCTTTGTTTTGTGCTATCCTTTTGAAAAGAAAGAATCTAAATTATATGAAATGAAAATGAAATTTTCAGGAGGAAACCGTTATGAAAATGCGCGACAATTTTTGGCTTTGGGGACATCCTGAGGGACGCTTCAATGAGCTTGACGGATACAAGGAGGCTCTGGAATTCAAGAAATCTCGTATGACCCCGATGGAGGCCTGTCTGTATCTGGGAGTAAGAAACACCTTTATGATCCCGATGGGCGTTCCGCTTGACCGCCGTCAGTACAACAAGTCCTTCACCACGCTTCGTCAGGTGGGCTGGGACACCTATAAGGCGTCCACCGACCCCACGGCGCTTGACCCCTTCATTGCCGAGGCAAAGGAGTTCCCCAACATCTCCTGCGTAGTCTTTGATGACTTCCAGCGCGAAAACAAATATAAGAATATGAAGATCGAGGATCTGTGGGAGTGTCAGCGTCGCCTGAAGGAGGACGGTGTTCGTCCCCTGGACATGTGGATGGTGCTCTACACCAACGAGTTCGGTCTGGACAAGGAAAAGGACGAGGACTTTGCACGCTACATCGAACCGTTTGACGGCATCATTATGTGGACGTGGAAGGAGTCTGACGTGCCGCTGATCCCCGAAAAGTGGGAGCTCTTTAAGGCCATGACCCCCAAAAACCGCCGTATGTTCGGCTGCTACCTCTGGAATTTCGGCGATTGTAAGCAGGCAACGGCTAAGGCCGTCAAGTGGCAGCTTGATTTCTACCGCGAGCAGATCCTGAAGGGCGAGGCCGAGGGCGTAGTGCTCCACACCAACACCATGGCCGACCTCGACTACGAGGCCTATGACGCCGCCATCGAATGGATGAACAAGCACGGCGACGAGGAAATTCCCTTCTGACCCCCTTGGCTGAGATAAATTCTCAGCCATTTTGGCTAATTGTCAAGACTAAATGTAAAATTTCTCAAAAAAATTTTTGATTCCGAGCTTGGATAATTCCTCGGTGAATAATTCGATACTCGATTTATAGTCATATTTGCGGCGTGGATAATTGTTGAGCCACGATTCTACATCGGAAAGATAAGTATCGGTGTAAGTTTCTATTTTCGTTCCTTTCGCTACCCATCGACGGAGCATTTGATTTTGTTTTTCATTTGAGCCACGTTCGGAGCTACAATAGGGATGACAATAGTACACGGTGGTTCGCAATCCGCGACCTACAGAGGAACGCTCGATGAGATCGGGACAATTGAACTCAGTTCCGTTGTCACATGTGATCGTCTTGAATACGTTTTGAAATATCTTTTTGCCGAGTTTGCGCTCTACGCGATCGAGAATATTGACGGTGCCATGTATGCCTTTATCATTAGAACGGAACACGAATTCCATATTAGTTTTACGCTCGGTAAAGACGAGCATCGTTTGACCCTTTTCACGCTTGCCAATAACTGAATCCATTTCCCAATTACCGAAGGTCTCTCGGGTTTCAATCTCGGGAGGTCTTTTTTCTATCGAAGTTCCTATTTTGGATTCTGTTTTTTCTATGGTTTTCTTTTGTTGTTTTTTGCGTTTGCCTTTATACGGAAGAGATTTTCTTGTGAGGTTCGGAAAAACACCTTGGTCGATATAGCGATAGAATGTACGAACAGATATTTTTGTATCGAAGTGCAGACCCTTTTTCTCGATCTCTGCGAGGACGGCTTCGGGAGAATAACGGCGGTTCAATATCATATCCTCGGCATATCTCACAAAAGCATAGTCATTGCCTATTTTAAGAGGTTTGGAACGCGCGGCGGTTTTAAAATCTGCCATTTGTTGGGCGCGATCTGCACTATATCGGGTAGAATACGTCCAATCCGAGTTTTTGCGTTGATACTTGCCGTTTTGTATTTCTCTATAAATCCCCGTATAAAAAAAGCCGAGTTTCTCGGCTATCTTTACAACGGGCATTCCCGAATTATACAAAGCCTCAAGTTTTAGGCGGTCAGAGTAGGTCATTCTTCGATATTCTCTCATAATAGCACCTCGATTTTGTTTTGATAGAGCCTAAAGAAGGGGCACGGGTTGACAGGGCGCGCAATGATAAATCCAGCGCAAGGGAAGCACAAAGCACGCGCCGTATATGCATATATAGACCATAGTTGGTTTATATGGTCGCTCGCAATGCGAGCTAATGCGCTCTCGCGCAGATGCGCCGACATAAAGATTATACCACCGTCAAAAATTTATCTCAAGATAACGATTGCACAAAAAGGCATTTGCTTTTTTGTGCATATTATCTAAGCATAGAGAGGCAGAGGGGGTGTCATAAAGACACCCCCTCTGCCAACTCCCCCTATGCTTTTGCACGGGCTTTAAGTTCTGCCATTTCTTCCTTGGTAGTACGGAGATCGGGACAGTATGTAGTTTTGAGTCCGTAGGGGTTATCCTTCCAATTGGAGAAGGAAACCGACGGCGAGAAGCCGAGATGCTTTGTAGGCTCGTAGGCTTCGGAATCGTAGTGTTTGATAGAGAGCTTTTTATACGGCAAGAAACCGCAGTAATACGTCTGCTGCTTACGTTGTTCGAGGGTGCTACTTTCCTTCACGTTTTGGACGAGGTTATCATCACACGTAGAAAGGCGGTCACAGTTTACTTTGAAGAGCGGCAGAAATCCCCACATACGGTGGAAATCGCTCAACACGTCGCAAGACCCCATGCGCGAACGTAGGTTGATGCAAAGACCGCTATATCTCTGCTCGGTAGCTCGGATTTTACAACGATCGCCGCCGTTATGATGGGCAAAGTAACGAACGGCTACCTCGAAGCATTGCCATGATTCGTTGATATTTTGAGTAATGACGTTCGGGTCATTGAAGCTATACTGCGATGCCGATGCACCGACATCATCATAAAGCCACATCGGGAGAATGTTGTCGGGGATAGGTTCTCTCAGCAGAATCATATCTCTTGTGAGGACGTCCGACCAAATATAGTATTTGTTCATCATCGTGACTTGGCACTTCTGCAGAGGTGTCATCTTACGAGTGATGCGCTTATACTCTTTGCGATCGAAGCGAAACGCGACCCAATTTGAAAGAATTTCCTTCCAATTTCGTCCAATGATGATGGGAATCGTAGAATAGATCACGGGTTTACGGTGGGTCTTTCCACGTTTCCAAAGTCGCATTTCCTTGCGGTAGAAGTACAAGAGATCACGAACGGCGATATAGGTCTTTCCGCTTTTCAGCTCGCCCGTTTCAAGGTGACAAACCGACTTTTTACGGGGCAAGGCGTGGAAGAAGAACCACACAAGGCCAATCAGCGCAATGGCGAGGACTACAAGCAAAACAACTGTCATTTTTCCTTATCTCCTTACTTTTTGTTATACGGCAGTAAGCCGAACAGAGGTTTGATAATGAGGTTGGTGACGAGCGCGATCACGGTGACAACCGAAAGAAGCTCGATCACATTCAAGAGGTTTTCTCCGAGTGTTTCGGCGTAATCTACGCCGCCGAAGAAGAAGCCCCAAAATTTTAAAACTACGGTATAGAGGTATTCACCCATTTTTTATCCTTCCTTTCGAATTGAATTATGACGGTTGAGAATTTGAGAAGAGCGAGAACAGAACAAACTCTCGGACGGCATAATACTCCTTACGAAGCTTACACCATCCGACGAGGTTTGACGGCTCGGGGATTTTATTGGTTACCACGGGATTTTGGTTGTATCGGCGCACCTTTGACTTGAAGTCAAGCACAAAAAGAAGATACTCCAACACAAGAAGAACGGCAATAGTAAGGAAACAACAAACAATTTCCATATCAAACACTCACTTTCTTATATTGACTTTTGTTGGGTTTTGGGGTATAATTGAGAAAAACTTTTAAGGAGACAACTACAATGTCATTTCTTTATGATCGCACGGAACAACTTTTGGAAGATCTCAGCAACCTTACAATTGCCGTTATCGTTCTCTTAGCAATCGCATTAATCTTTATGATCAAAATAATTTTCTCTCTCGATGAATTAAACAAGAACATAAAAAGCATGAGAAGAATCATGATAAAAGACTACAACGAGAATCACCCCGAAGATAAATTTCGCGAAGAAATTCCATATCACCACACATAAACGCATGGCATATTATAAAATTATTTTTTGGTATATGACACAGCATCGGGATTATTATAGAAATTATCAAGATATTCGCCATAGGTCATCTCTTTAATATAGTAATAACCATTGGTATAGTTGCTTGCGGCATAATAAAACCAAACAGTACGCTTAAAAAGGGGAAGACTCTTATCTCTCAACTGATACGTACCCGCATTAAAATACGGAGTAAGTTTATTTGGATAATCGGTATTCACAAGATAAACAGTGGGAAACATTTCATAGACTTCCTTCGGAGACCAAACAAAGTCTCCATAATACCAATCACCAGAATTACCTTTAAAAATTCCTCTTAAAAGAACGACAGAATCATTACGACCAAAATTCATGGGGGAAGTATCAATTTTTAAAACAGACGTTATCGAATTACTAACGATTTTTGTTACAGGAACAACAACGTCATAAACATCATTCGCAACACCATAAAAGCCGCCTTCATTCACCCATCCTACATTGACCAAAACAGCAAGAAAAAGCATCAAACACAAAGTAAAAGATAATATTTTCTGCATATATCATCCTCACCTCATCAAAACTTTTAGGACAAAAAATGCAACAATAATCACAAGCGCAGAAACAAGAATCGAAAAGAGACTCAAGCCGCCGACGCTGATGCCGTTGCCGAGAATGGTAACCATAGCAAGAACACCATACCACATACCTTGAACAAAGCCCTGAAACGGGGCTTTTTCTATTACGGCATTGGTAAGGGTATTATAAGCATCGGCATAGCCTTGCGCGTAAGCAGCACTCGAATCCGAACCTCCCGCAGAACCTGAACCAACTCCATTCGAATCGATCCTTTGGAACGTAGCGACAAAGGGATCCGTATCACTTTTTACAGTATTGTAACCTTGAGAAAGCGCATCATAAATAACGAAGGTGATAGGAAACAATTCAACATCACGCCTCAAATCATCCAACGTAGATTGGGGAAAGCTACGAAGCTGAATAATGTTGCCCGTGACATTTACGGCATACGGATAAAGATACTCGACATCCTTCCATCGCAACGTATAATCAATCGCCGGATAATTATACACGTCAAGAAAATCGCTTTCAAAGTAAGCATTGCACTTGTCAAGCGGACTTGGCAAAGAACCAACATCGGGAGTAAAATCATACTTGTTGCCATTCAAAGTAAGCATTGACGGCTTAATGACGGTTTTATATGTTTTCATCTCGTCACTCCAAATTGAATAATATCCCGTTTTTGTGTCAATAAGAATCTTTTCACCTTTTTTCAAAGAAGGTAAAGTTAACACCTTGAACGCTTGGCCACCGTCACGAGTAAGATATACAGTACACTGAGCCGCAGACAACGAAGTATATTCATAATAAAGGCAATCGTAAGATTGGAGATTAAGCCAAGGAACACGCTCACCCGTAGTTAATTTATAAACATCATAGATCGACTCGTCGGGCACGCAATAAATACGCACATATCCACAACCATCACAAGAAACTTGACGTTTGGCAGGCTCGTAGGCGTTTGGGGCGTTAGTATAAGCAACCTCCGAATAATTGTGAGATTCGGAATCAAACAAAAAACCACAAGCACAAATACTTTGGTGCTTATCATCGCCAAGGATAACTGTATGTTGCGCATAATGCTCATGGTCGGGAGAAATCGCCTTGCAATATACACAAATACCATTTTCATACTTATGATCGGAAATCACATTACGAGTTTCGGTATAGCTCAAACATTGCAAACATTCACGATATTGTTCACACTCAAGACCGCAAGAAGTCGGCTCTTCCGTATATTGCCACAGAGAAAACAAAGTATGAGAGCAAAAATTACTATAAGGCTCATCGCAAATTTGACATTTACCATTTTTAAACGAATGACCAAAAGCCATCATAGTTTCTTTCATACGATAACTATCACACGTATAGCAATAAAAAGAACGCTCGCCGTCATTTTCGCACGTGGGTTCTACAAGAGTTACCCACTCACCATATGCATGCTCATCTTCGCAGTTTTGCAGAGAATCCGCTTCGCAGACAGTACAAACACCATTGCTCCAAGAGTGCTTACCACCATAATACGACTCCGAATCCTCATAATCGCAGACCGAACAAACACGCGACCTAATACCTACACGCGAGCAAGTGGCCTCTCTTTCGATGACCCATTCTCCGTAACTATGACCCGAAGCGCAATCATAAGAACCACTACCGCCAGAGCTTGAACCACCACCGGAGCTTGAACCACCACTGGAGCTTGAATCACCACTTGAAGCGCCATCATCACAATATTCACACACGCCATTCACGTAATTGTGTTCCGCTAATTTTACGCTGGTTTGAATATAAAAATCACAACGTGCACAACATTGGAAAGCCGCCCAAGAACTGCCGCAAGAAGGGCGCGCGGCCCACTGTTCGGGTAAAAGCTCGTGAGCACCAATACTGCAATCGTATGTTGCCGCAAACGCAGAAAACGCCATAAGGGAAATTAACAAAACCGCAAGGACAAAAAATCCTATCTTTTTCAATATTTCACTTCCTTTCAAAATTCAAGGGGAGTCGCTGAGCGACTCCCCTCTTTTATGTCTCTTATCTACGAATGAGGTTCGTAACCCACTTGAAGATCATCGAGCCAAAGCCGATACCGAGGAACACAAGCGACCAAGTCGCAAACGTGGTGAGCTCGCCATCGGCAGTAAGTACGGTAGTATTGAAGAAATCGACCACCGAAGAGCCGATACCCGTTACAAAGCTGCCGATCGCCGTGGTTACGGTCTGAATGATATTAGCTACCATGAAATTCTCCTTTCATTAAGTTTTAATAAGGGCAACAGACTTGACGTAAGAGCCGTACTGCTCGGAATAACCCGTGGCCACAAGGACTTCCTTGCCCATAAGCTCCGCCAAATTTGTAAAACCTACGAATTCGACATTCTTGCCGATCTTGAAGGACTTACAGCGCACGCCATTCACGTTGGGCGCGGTTTCGGTGCAGTGAATATAATTCACGTCATACGCGATCTGCTCGCCGTTCTTGTTGAATGTACCCTTCTTGTTTTCAATTCCAACAACTTTCATTTTCTTACTCCTTTTAAGTAAATATATATTTTACACCCTTATTATAAGGGGTAATTTCAAAAACTCGCACAGTTTTTAGAAAATAATTCTTTCAACTTTAAATTTTCCTTTGATAACATAACCATGTGACAATGAAGACCACAACGTAGAAGCAGAAATACCGACCGCCTCGGAGAGCTTCCGAATACTATCACCATAAGCAATCGGCAATTCATATTCGTCTGCCGTAAACAAACCATACACAACAATCATCACACGTCACTCCATCCACAGCACTTCGCCCAAAAAGGGACATCCTCATTACACGGCGGTAAAGACCTAACGCTTTCAAAATTGCAATAGGTTGTCGTGGGGTTGGTTGATTGGGTATTAACCAAAGCACCCAACCTACAAATATCCGCATAAGACGTATCAATACTACTCACAATACTTCCTCCTTCATATTTTTAAACTTATCGGTCTCAATATCCTCAAACGCTTTTGCCATGGCCTTGACCACGGCAGAAGCACAAGAAATAGTTGGAGCACGCTCGTTATATAGTCGGGCAATCGGGTTTTTAAATTCTATCAATCGCTTACCTTCGACGGGGTAACCGTATTTATTGACAAAACCCTCATACTGTATCACGTTTTCACCTTCAAGGCGCAAATACTGATTGATACGTCGATAAAATTGCCATCGTTCTTCATAGCAACCGATAAACCACGCGCACGGGTCTTGTGAGGTTGTAATGATAATCATATCACCAAGAAAAACCTTGTTTCGAAATCGGCTACGGATAGAGCTTGAAGTGTGGTTATCTAAAACTTTCAACCAATCGACGAATTCAAACGTGTATTCGCGCACGTCATCGAGGATTAGGACGTGTTCACCGCCATAATCTTGAAGAACATCGTTTGACGAGGAAGAAACACAATACTCTTTGCCCATATTCTCACATAGGAGCTTCGCAAGGCTTGTCTTTCCCGTACCGGATTTCCCGTATATTAAAATAACATCAATGTTTCTGTTCGGTTTGGCAGAACGGCACCGTATTTGATAGGCATCGGTAAGCCAGCGCATCGCTGACGGGTTGAATTCATACAACGATAGTTTTTGAATGGCACTTGTCAAGGATATATCTCCGAGCATCACCGAGGTTGCGAGAGCGCGAATTTCCTCGGCTTTTACGCGTTTCTTTTTCGCGTTCCTTATACGCTCAATCTCAGCTGCATAATCAAAACTCGCGCACACCTCATCGGAAGAATACTGAAATTTATCGAGATCATTGCCATGGCACAAATACTCCATAGACGCATCCCAACTCTTTTTGATTTTATTGACGTAGTTTTCACCACAAGCAAACCACTTCGCGATTTTTTCTGTACCGACGGGGTAATCAAAATGTAAAAACACATGATAATGATCGTCCTTATGTGTACCATCTTCTTTTATATCTTTATCATGTAACCGCATAGCATACTTTTTGATGGTGTCATATTTCTCACACACATCACGTATTTTCGCCACATCTTCATACTGTTGGGGGTACAAAATCACTTCACACATCCTCAAATTCACGCTTTTTACCCCCTCTGTACTACATTGTACTACATTAAAACACGCGCGGTGGACGTAGCCCACACCGCGCGTGTTTATAGGGTTTGGCGGTGTTCTGTACTACAATACTACACTGTTTTAAAGTTTACAGTTAGAATTGTACATCAAGATTCTCAGCCATTTTTTATGAAAAATGTTGCAAAAAAACAAAAAAGATGATATAATGTATTCTGTATACAATCGCAAAATGTTCCGACGCGTTTTGCTTGCATAAATAAAATGTCGGAGAAAGTCAACATTATGAAAAAATTGCTGGCAAAATGGTTGCCCATAGCACTTTTGGTGCTTGTGATGGCCATTTCTCTTGCCGCCTGCGGACAAACCCCCGCGGACACGACGGCACCCGATACGCCCCTCCCCGAGGCGACCACACCCGAGGAAACGACTCCCGAGGTGACGACACCGGAGGACACAGATCCCGCGGACACGGATCCCGTAGAAACGCTTCCCGAGGAAACGCTTCCCGAGGAAACGCTTCCGAGCGAGACGCAGCCCGCAGAGACCGATCCTGCGGAGACTGAGCCTGGGGAGACTGAGCCTGCGGACACCACGCCGACCGGCGGTGATCACAGACATCAGTTTACCACGACGCAGTCCTTCCCCAACTGTACGACAAGCGGCTTCACGTACTACCGTTGTGCGTGCGGCGAGATGTACGAGCTGGAGAGTGAGCCCGCACTCGGTCACGCTCCGGTTCTGATCGACACACTCCTTCCCACCTGCGCGGTTGCCGGCTATGAGACTTACGAATGCGTAAGCTGCGGTGCCATCGAGAGACGCCCGATCCCCCAGACTCCGCACACCTTTACGGTTTCCGCCGCTGTTTTCCCGACATCGGCGCTTCGCACCGGCAACGCCTTTGAGCTTCTTGCTTGCAGCGCGTGCGACAAGATGATCAAGGTGGACGCCAATCACGCAAGCGGCCACTTCTTTGAGTCGCAGGAGGACGGCACTGCGCTTTGCGCCTGCGGTGCGGTGGGTGTAACCACCCCGGCTCAGCTCGGCTCGATGGACTTTGTGTCCGGCACGCAGGGCAAGAATATCGTTGTCTCCAACGGTGTAAAGGTAGCGGACGGCAAATGGGTGGTTTCGCAGAGCACCCAGCAGGCCTTCCTGCACTATGACAAAAACCCCGCACTTGCACAGGCACTGGCCGGCACCGATGCGGAGGGCAACACCGTGCTTGAGCTCTCCCTTGCTTTTGATCTGACCTACACGGGTACTTACCGAAAGAATCTCAACTTCATCAACCTGCTTGGCCCGAACGGCTTTATCTTCCAGCTGAACCTCGGCAGTGACGTTGACGGTCACCTGACGCTTCACGACGGTGTCGGCAGCAACGCCATCGCGCTGACCGCTGACGAGACCTACCTTGTAAAGCTTATCCTTATGCCCAAGGCAAACCTCGTCCGTGTGACCGTAGAGGGCGGTGACCTTGAGGAGCCGGCAACCGTTTTTGCCAAGACGACAAAGGATCCGCTTTCCGCCGGTACACAGATCGGTCTTTCTCGCCCCGAATTCGCCTGCGGCGAGAACGAGGACTACGCCATTTACGTGGACAATATGGCCCTCGACCTCGTAACGATGCTCTTTGATCCCACCTCGACCGAGGGCGTTATGTATTGTGATCACAAGTTCACCACCGAGAGCGTCGTTGACATTGAGCACCTCGCGGAGGATCAGTGGCTTCGCTCCACCTGCTCGGTATGTAACCGCTACTTCGAGGCACAGGACTGCGAGCTTGTCGGTGAGCACATCTTCACCAAGGAGCCCACGGATCTGACGCCCTCGACCTGCGTAACCGCGGGCACGGCAACCTATGCATGTCTCATTTGCGGCGAGGAGATCTCCGAGCCCCTTGCCCTCTCCGACCATACCTTCACGGTTTCGACCGCCGTATTTGAATCCGCTTCGCTTTACAAGAGCAACGGCTACGAGCTTCTCGGCTGCCGCGATTGCAAGGAAATGATCCTTGCCGTGGCAAACCACGAGAGCGGTCACTGCTTTACCGAGCAGGCGGACGGCAACTATCTCTGTGCTTGCGGCGCCAAGGCTCTCGGCTCCAAGACCACGGTGGGCACGATGGACTTCTCCACCAACCGCTTCGGAACCGGCATCTCCTTTGACACCACGCTGACCGTGACGGACGGCAAATGGATGATTTCGGACAGCTGGAGACAGCACTTCCTGCACTATGCCGCCAACCCCGACCTTTCCAAGGCGCTGACCGGTGTAAATGCAGACGGCACACCCATCGAAAGCTTTGCCATCACCTTTGAGCTGACCTACACGGGCGCTTATAACAAGAACCTTAATTTCATCAACATTCTCGGTGATACGGACTTCCTCGCCTCCATTTACTTCGGCACCGATGCTGAGGGCCACCTGGCTCTTTATGACGGAGCCAAGGGCGAAAAGACAATTCTTACCGCCGGCGAGACCTACAAGGTAAGCTTTATTCTCCTTCCCGCCACCAATTCGCTGAAGGCAACCGTGGAGGGCGGTGATCTTGCCGAAAAGGTAACGCTTTACGAAAAGAAGGCAAGCCAGTCGCTTGCCACCAGCAAGCAGATCGGCCTTGGACGTCCCAATTCCGCCTTCGCCTGCGGCGAGGGTGAGGACTATACCATCGTCGTTGACAACATGGCGTTTGTATCCACCGTACTTTCCTTCGACGAGAGCACGGCAGACGACAGCAATCTTTGCACACATGACCTTGTCGCCGCAGAGGACGGCTTTGCTTGCCTTGTCTGCGAGCGTCACCTCGAGCGCGCGGACTGTGAAACGGCAGGACACCTGCTGCTCGCAGCTGCCACCGAGACCAAGCCCTCGACCTGCGTGACCGCGGGCTATGAAAAGCATCTCTGCCTTCTTTGCGGTGAGACCGTATCCGTTGATCTGCCGCTCGGCGATCACGACATCCCCACGGTGCCCACCTCGGCTCAGGCGTCCACCTGCACCACCCCCGGCTACAACAAATACAAGTGCAACAACTGTGATCACACCGTAACCGAGGATCTTCCCCTCCTGCCCCACACCTTCAACGTTTCCACCGGCGTGGTAACGGCCAAGAACGATCCCGTGGGCGAGGGCTATGAGCTGTTTGGTTGCTCCTGCGGCAAGGCCGGCCTCAAAAAGGTAATCGCTAACCATGAAAGCGGACACTTCCTCGTGGACGGCACTTGCGCGTGCGGTGCTGTTTTCAAGACCGAGTCCTCGCAGGAGACGCTTGGCGCGTTTGACTTCTCGAACACCACGGGCACAGGAAGCATTGTCTTCACGGGCTTCCCGGATATATCGAACGGTGAATGGCCGGTTACGGTTGCGTGGAGACAGAACTTTGTCCGTCTGGACCAAAACGCGACCCTCAAGCAGGCACTTACGGGTACGGATGCAAGCGGAGCGACGGTAGATGCCGTCACGGTTTCCTTCAAGCTTAAATATACGGGAACCTACAGCAATAATCTCAATTTCTTAAACTTCTATAACGATAGCGATTCCAATTTTGCGGCCGGGATCTGGTTCGGCAACGACGGCAACGGAAAGCTGGCACTTTACGATGGCGCTTCCGGCACAAAAACCGCGCTGACCGCCGGTCAGACCTACACGGTCAAGTTCATCATGTACCCGGCAAACAACGGCTTTAAGGCCACGGTTGAGGGTGGCGATCTTTCCGGCGTGACCACGATTCTGGAAAAGGTCTACAACTTGGCGCTTGCCGACGGAACACAGATTACCTTCTCCAGAAAGCAGTTCAAATGTACGGATGGCTCGCATACCATCACTGTGGACGATCTGACCTTTGTGTGCGATAAGACGACAAGTTCTGTCGACACCTCGGCGGTGAATACCGACCACTACTGCGAGCACAGCTTCACAAAGACTGCTATCGTGAACGACAAGATCCTTGAGGCTGACAAATGGTTCGACTACACCTGCTCCAAGTGCGGCGGCTCGTACTCTGCACAGGAAGCAAAGCACATCGTGATCGGTCAGCTGGACTATACGGATAAGACCTCTCTTTGGAACCCCGTCTTCCGTATCCAGAAGATCACGGAGGCCATGCTGGTGGACGGAAAATTCAAGGTCTCGACGACCGACGGCATGCACTTGGCTACCGCCGCAGATAACGCGCACGTCGCAGCGCTTTTTGACGGTGTGGACGAGGACGGAAGCCGCATCAGCCGCATTACGCTCTCGTATGACTTCTCCTACACGGGCAAGCTGTCCTTCAGCGCGGCCAATTCGGGCAACAACTACGTCTTTGTCAACCTGATGCACAACGCCAACGGCGGTGACCTCGGCTTCGCCGTTGAGCTCAGAGCCACGGAGGACGGCAAGGCCGTTGTCAACGGCAAGAACTCCCCGGATAAAAAGCTGGTGCTTGACCCCGGTAAGGACTACACCTTCCGCATCCACCTGGATCCCGGAACCAAGCGCATCAGCTGCACGGTCAGCGGAGCGGATATGAGCGAAACCGAGCTGTTCTCGCTCACCTCGACGGCGTCCTTCACCAACTTCCTCCAGTTTGCTTTCTCAAGAGCAACCTACAACGCGACCAAAAACGGAAACGGCTTCGAACTCTTCTTTGACAACATCTCCATCGCGTACGATAAGGTCGCTAAATAAAATCAGGGCTGAGTCCAAACGGACTCAGCCCCCTTTTTTTGCTTCAAATTTTGATTTTTCGGGGAGGGGAGACGTGTAGGGGGCTTTTTGAAAAAAGCCCCCTACGACCCCCAAAAACTTTTGGGAAAAAGAAACTTTTTCACACAATAAAGTCTGCAAAAGCAATGCCGAGAAAGGTTTTTCGAGTCATTTTGGTTCTTCACGCTAAA
>CAJGDZ010000026.1 GCA_904502055.1 uncultured Clostridia bacterium
ATGTGACCAAGAGGACGGTAATGCTTTCAGCGAACGAGGCGCAAACCCTCATAAACGCTTTTGACGGACACCCCTTGCAGACTACTGTTGTACTTGCTCTTTTTTACGGCTTGCGCCGTTCGGAAGTCCTCGGCTTGAAATGGTCGGCGATAGACTTTGAAAGAAATACGCTGACGATAAATCACACTATAGTCAAGAACTTGACGATAGAAGCGAAGGACAGCACCAAGAGCGAAACAAGTGAGCGCACTTTCACAATGCCCCCCGAAATACGCGATTTCTTGCGAAAAAGGCAAGAGAACGCCAATTCCGAGTATATTAACACTTGGACAGACGGCAGAACATTTCGCCCCGATTATGTAACGCGAGGATTTCAGCGCGTCTTAAAGGCTCACGGACTCCCACAAATGCGCTTTCACGATCTCCGTCACAGTACGGCAAGCATACTCTTTGACCGAGGGTGGCAACTTGAAGACGTGAAGAATTGGCTCGGACACTCCGACATAGAAACAACATCAAATATTTATCTGCACTATGCCAAGACACGAAAGATCATTCTTGCGGATAGCCTCGGCGGAATGTACGAACTACCAAAAAGAGCTTGAGACGGAAACCCGTTTCAAGCTCTTTGGCTTTTGGTCTAAGTGACACGACTTGAACGTGCGGCCTCTACCACCCCAAGGTAGCGCTCTCCCAGCTGAGCTACACCTAGATGTCTTGACGACCTTGATATTATAGCACAATCTTTTTGGCTTGTCAAGGGCATATTGCTAAATTTTTTTAGTTTTTTTTGAGGTGGACAAAAGCGGTGGGGCAAAGGTGTCGGTTCTTTTTAATGGATCACAATAAAATGAACGGATCGCTCCGGCCGGGTGGTTGGGAGCGATCCGTTCCATCTCAAACGGATGAAAAAGCAAGGCTGTTTGTTCCCTCAGACAGCACAAGCTCCCGGTCGTTGTATTTGAATACGGCCGGAGTTCTTGGCGGAATGTGGACGTTAAAGACAATTCTGCCGTCCTTCTTCTCATATTTGACTGAAACAATGCCGTTTGGTGTTTGCATACTTCCTGACATATGCGTGAATTTGGAAACGGCCATTGGCTCGATCACAAGTGACGTATAGCCGACGGTATCGGGTGTCTGGCGAATGCCGAGCAGGTATTCGAAGAAGTAAGCTACGGGCGAGCCGAACATTTGATGGTTATGTGAGCGGCTGCGATTGCTGTCCCAATATTCGTGAAGGGTGGTGGCGCCGTTTTGCCGCCAGTGCTCAAAGCCCTGGTCGCCGTTTCCGGTCAGAAGGTCAATGGCCAGTTCTGCATCTCCGTGCTCAAAGAGCACGCGGGTGACAATATCTGTAGCAAAGATGCCGGTATCGTAGTGCCCAAGCTTTTTGTAGTAGGCAACCATATTGGCGTAGGTCTTTTGGTTGCCTAGGCCAAGGTCGACGGCAAAGGCATTGGCCCCCTGCACGTTCATAATGAAGTTGCCGTCAAAGGCGTTAAAATATGCTGCGCGGATGGCGTTCTTTCGTTGTTCTGCCTTTTCCTTATATTCGGAAATGTCCTCTTGCTTTCCCAGAATGCGCGCGATATCGCACAGTCTTTGCAGAGACTTCACCATAAAATAGGTATTCACCATCGGAGCGGGAAGAAGAACCTGCTGATTGTGGGCGGTGATGTCCTTATCGGGGTAGAGGATGACCGGGCCGCACCAATCGCCAAGACACCATTCGCCCTCCTTGTCGGCGGTGACAAGACCAAACTCGGAATGTGCTTCGAGGTAATCAATATAGCGGCGCATATGGGTATAGTATTTTTCAAGAATCTGCGGATCGCCGTAATGAAGATACAGCTGATAGGGAACCTCAACAATGGCACAGCCCCAGCCACCGGGACCGCCGCCACTTCGGATATACGGGGCGGCATACTGGATGTGACCGCTGAGGGTATCCTGTCCGTCGGCAATATCCTGCAACCATTTTTGGTACAAGGCGCGCGCATCCATAGTGGACAAAACGGCGTGACAGGTAAGCTGGCCGTCGCCCGTGTATCCACGCCGCTCGAGATGGGGACAGTCCGAGGGGTGTCCGGTATGCAGATTGCAAAGCATGGTGTGCAGGAAGGTCTTATAAAGCCAATTGAGTGTCTTGTTATCACACGAGAAGGTCGAGGTAACGGGAACGTTTGCGTGAACGACCTTGACCTCGATGGGCTCGGCATTTCCCACTACCTCAAAATAGCGGAAGCCAAACCAGGTGAACTGCGGCTGAACCACGCACTCCTTGCCGTCGCTGATGACGGAAAAGCGCTGTCTGTGGCAATGCGCGGCATCCAGTTCTCCGTTCGATGTCATTTCCTCTGAGAAATAGACGGATATCTGCTCGCCGCGCGCGGCGCTTATTCGCAGAGTGGGATAACCGACGGTATTTTCACCGCAATCGTACAGCGTGCCGCGCGCGCTGCTTCCGATTTTTCTCGGAGCAAGGCTGGCAATATGCGCGTCGGGGGGGCAGTCGGTCTTGTCATATTCGGTCTCAAGAGGAGGAACGCACTCAGCCGTTTCCCAGGTGCTGTCATCAAAGGCAGGATCCAAGCAGTTGGGAAAATCGAGATAATTATGTGTCTCAAACGCGGTGAGATCGTATTCGCTCACATAGCTTTGTCCGATCCGGCAGGACTCGTCCGAGCAAAAATCATATGTACCGTTCTCCTCAAGAACGGATATGCGCCAGATGGCTTTTGGTATGCCAAAAACGCGGTGTCGGCAGGTGTACCATCCACCGCCAAAGTGCAGGGCAATGACGTTGTCTCCTTTTTTGACGTAATTCCGAATATCATAGCTCGGTACGTAAACGCGGTGTCCGCTCAGCACCTCGTCCTTGGGATCGCACCCGGCCTCGTAGTCCGAGGACAAGGGCAAAAACGTGTCGGGATTGATGCAAACACCGTTGATGTAGCACTTGAAAAAACCGAGTCCCAGAACAGAAAGCGTTACCTCTTTGGGGTTCTGTATGGCAAAATGTCCGCGTACTACGAAAAAAGAGTCCTTATTGGCCGTGGGAGAGCCGATCCAGTCGGCGTGGCCAAAGAAAAAATCCTGCGTCATAAAGCACCTCTCAAAAGAATCTTTTTCTCATTATAATATGGATCTGGTAAAAAGTAAATTCGAAAAAAGGCACGAAAACTTAGAGAACGGACATATTGCTCGTTAAAATCAGGTCTCCTCGATCGTCCCTCGTGACTCCTGCATTTCCGCTTGCTTAATGGTCATATGGAAAAAGCGCCCGTAGAGGATCATGGAGCAGAGCATAGTAAGTGCACAGAGACTTAAAAGAATCTCCGCAAGCGTGGAGGAAATGCCGGGATGCAGAAAGAGAAGGATCATAGCGGCATAAAGCACGACGGTGTTGACCTTTCCAAACCACCGGGCGCTGTTCATGGTGTTGGTCTTCTTAAGAACGATAAGGCCGTAAACAAATTGAAAGATCTCCTTCGCAACAAGGAAAATTACCAAAACGATTGCCCGGGGGTAGCGGATCACCAGGCAGGAAAGCATGGCGATCTGCGTCAGCTTATCGGCCAGCGGATCCAGGAATTTTCCGAAATCCGAGGTCATATGAAAGTGCCTTGCGATCCAGCCGTCCACAACGTCGGTGAGTGCCGAAAGAGCAATCAGAATAACGGAGAGATAGTGAAACCCCTTTACGTAAAGGATCACAATAGCAGGAATCAGCATAAGGCGAATGAGGCTCAGAAGGTTGGGGATTGTGAGAATGTCCTTTTTTTGAAGTCGACTTTTGATGTTGTCCTTCATGGCAGTATCCATTCCTTTTCACATTCAAGTTTTTTTGAAATTTTTTTCTTGCATTTGGGACAGGTGATGAGGATCTCGCCGCGCCCCTTGGGAACGCGAAGCACGGCACCGCAGGTGCAACGGAAGTACTTGTGTGTTTTGCGGTCGCGCCATTTGTTTTTCAAAAGCTTGAAAAAGCCGCGCGGTTTCTCGGTGATTTTATTGTAACGGGCAAGCTCTCTTTGGCGCGCGTAAATGTTTCTTGAAAACATACGGAAGGTAGAAAAGACGATCGCCGCCCATCCAAGCGTAAGCGGGAGCATTCTCCAAGGCGAGCGCCCCAAAAGCGCGGACAGCATCCACATAACGATCGATACCCAGAGAAGATTTTTGGTAAGGGCATCGCCGCCGTACCGCCCTCTCATCCATTCGGCAAGCTTCCATTTGATATTGTTCCATCTGTTTGGCATAATGACACTCTTTCTATCTTTTTTTTAATTATAGCAATAATTTTTCGGTTTAGAATGTCGATACTGTGAACTTTTCATCGAAGGCTTTTAAATTTATTTTAAAAACTACGCGAAAATCGCCAAAAAGTTGAAATATTTTTACCTTATCCCTTGACTTTTCAGGGGGTATATGATATTCTTTTGACAAAGATAAAAGCGCTATTCAAAAGGGCGCTATCTTTTTTCAAATCAAGATGAATACGATGAAATTGGGAAAGGATTTGGGGTATGAAATTTTTCCACGTTTACAACGATGATTGCTTTGTCGGACTTGAGAAGAACGGACTTATTAACAAGGATACGGGCTTTAAGATCCAGCACTGCTTTGCTGTGCCGAGTCATCGTCTTTTCAACAATTATGCGGCAAAGGGAACAAAGCTGCATAGCTTGATCAAATCGGAGAAAATTCCGTTTTACGTTGACCGAATTGCAGGCGGCATCACTTGGTATCCGTATGAATTTGACAAGGCACTTATTCACGAGTACCGAGATATGCTGGGCGACTGGTTCCTCGGATTCCAGCTTCACGAGAGCGGATCCAACCGCAGAAAGGCTGAGTGGCCCAGACTCCGTAAGTTCGGTGACGGCCCGTATGACGTAAATGTGCTGGATAAGGAGCTTCTCAGTGACAGTGCGGTAACGCCCGAAGGAAAGTATCTGCATTCTCTCTCGCAGGATAGCATCTATTACTATGCGAACCGCAGGTACTCTGTAACACACGAGGAATTCCTCGAGGAATTCAGAGAACTTTTCGAGCGCCGTATGGCCGATACCGATAACAACATCATTCCTTGTGATAGCTACTATCTTGCTACCAAGATGCAGAACGATCTCGGTATGCGTACTTTCATGCCAGAGGTTGGTTGTCAAATTCCGCTTATGCGTACTGCCGTGGCTTTGGCGCGCGGTATGGCCAAGGCAACGGGCAAGACCTGGGGCACTTACTATGAGTGCTGGCGCACCACGCCCGGCATCGGCTCCACCATGCCTTGCTTCAACCTTGACCCGATCAACGAGTGGTACCTTACGCAGGAGACCCACCGTGATGACTTTACCACCTACGGACATAAGGGTGGCTCGTCCCGTTTGCTTCAGAACCGTATCTATTATTACTCGCTCATGGCGGGCGCACAGTACTTGGCCGAGGAGTGGGGTCTGAACTGTAGCTACAACGATATGAATACCTTTGAGCTTTCGGAGTACGGTATTATCAAGAAGAACTTTATTAATAACGCGCTGAACTTCCGCGGTATGGAGGCTAAGGTTCCGTTTGCACTCGTTATCCCCAAGCGCTATGAGTGCTTTGAGATCAATCGCCAGATTCTCAATCTGCCGATCGGCGAGAACCGCGGCACGTACGTGGACAGCCCCTTGAACGAGGCCGACACCGCGTACTTTGGACACATTGAGGATCTTACCAAGCTCTTCTTCGCGTATAACGAGAGAGTGGCGGGGGACAATGAGGATCACGTGATGACCAACACGCGCTTTGGTGATGTGGTCGATATTATCTATGAGGACGCTTCCGACGAGGCGCTTTCCCGTTATGAATATCTGATCGATGCTTCGCCCGACGGTGCTTTCGCCAAGGCCAAGGCGAATAAGGGCTTCAAGATCCTTGAGAGTGGCGACGTGGCAAAGCTGGAGGCTATGATGCCCGCGCTTATCCGCGAGACCATGCCTTGCTACGTGGATGCGCTTCATTGGCTGGTTTCGACCGACGAGAACGGCAAGCGTTATCTCTCGATCTTCAACAACGCCGGTAACGAGCGTGACATCAAGCAGGGTGACATCATCCACCACGAGGCTGACCGTACCGTAACCGTGACCTTTAAGGAGGCCACCACGCCCGAAAAGCTGGTGGAGGGCGTCAATATGCCTGTGAATATCGAGCGTGTGGATGACAGGACCTTTAAGGTACATATTCCCGCAACGAGCTTTGTGATCTTGACCTTCTGAGTCGGAGAACGCATACAACATGAAATTCTTTCACGTCTATAATGACGATTGTTTCAAGGGGCTTGAAAAGAACGGCCTTATCAACAAGGATACGGGCTTTAAGATCCAGCAGTGCTGGTCGGTGCCCGAGCGCTTGCTTTTCAATAAGTTCGCCGCAAAGGGAACGCGCCTTTATGAGATGATCAAGAAAGAAAAGTATCCCTTCTACGTTGACCGCCTTGCCGGCGGTGCCACGTGGTATCCGTATGCTTACGATAAGGCGCTGATCCATGACTACCAAGAAACGCTTGGAACGTGGTTTCTTGGCTTTCAGGTGCACGAAAGCGGCTCCAACCTTCGTATGAGCGATTGGGGCTGGATCCGTGAGCTTGGTGACGGGCCTTACGATTTGAATGTTCTTCATAAGCATCTGATGAGCGGTCGCCGCTATACCCCCGAGGGAATGATGCTATACGATGTGAATTTCGGAGACGCCTACCACTATCACAAAAAGACCTACGCGCAAACGCATGAGGAGTTTCTTGTGGAGATGCGTGAAATGTACGAGCGTTGTATGTCTTACGTAGACAACGCCGTGATCACGGCCGACAGCTATTATCTTGCCACCAAGATGCAGGATGAGGTGGGCGTTCAGAACTTCATGCCCGAGGTCGGTTGTCAGATTCCCTTTATGCGTGTGGCGGTTGCCCTCGCGCGCGGTATGGCGAAGGCTACGGGCAAGACGTGGGGCACCTACTACGAGTGCTGGCGCACCACGCCCGGGCATGGCTCGACCATGCCTTGCTTCAATGACGATCCCATCAACGAGTGGTACGTCAAGCAGGAAATGACGAATGATAACTTCTCCTCGTACGGAAAAAACGGTGGTTCGTCGCGCCTTCTTCAAAACCGTATTTATTACTACTCGCTTATGGCAGGTGCACAGTATCTTGCTGAGGAGTGGGGGCTCAACTGTAGTTATACCGATATGCAGACCTTCGAGCTTTCGGAGTACGGCCTTATCAAAAAGGCGTTCATCAATAATGCCCTCAAGCTGCAGGGCATGGAGGCAAAGGTTCCGTTTGCGATCGTGTTGCCGAAGAAATATCCGTGTGTAGAGATCAGCCGTCAGATCCTCAATATGCCCATTAAGGACAACCGCGGCCATTATCTCAATAGTCCATTGAACGAATCGGATGCCGAATATTTCGGTCACCTTGAGAGTGTGATCAAGCTCTTCTTTGCTTACAATCAAAGGGTGGCAGGGGAGAATGAGGATCACGTGATGACCAACTCGCGTTTTGGTGATGTGGTGGATATTATCTACGAAGATGCCTCTTTTGAGACATTTTCATCGTATGATTGTCTTATTGATGCGACCAAGGATGGCTCTTTTGCCAAGGAAAAAAAGGAAAGCGGTCTTCGAATTATTGAGAGTAGTGACCTTGATTGGCTTGAGGCTGCGATGCCCGCGCTTATCCGCGAGACCATGCCTTGCTACGTGGATGCGCTTCATTGGTTGGTGTCGACCGATGAGAACGGTAAGCGCTATCTTTCGATCTTCAACAATTCCGGAAACGAGCGTGACATCAAGGAAGGGGACATCATTCACCATGAGGCCGACCGTACCGTTACCGTGACCTTCAAGGAAGCACTCACCCCCGAAAAGCTTGTCGAGGGTGTCAATATGCCTGTGAATATCGAGCGTGTGGATGACAGGACATTTAAGGTACATATTCCCGCAACGAGCTTTGTGATCTTAACGTTCTGACCAAGAAAAAGCCTTGAATGTCCTTCAAGGCTTATTTTGAAAATGGAGGTAGTTATGAACAAGAGACATACGTATTGCAACCCTCTTTCCTTGCCCGATATTCCTCGCGGAAAGGACGATTGGTATCCCTTTGAGCGGGGAATGTTCAGCCACGAAAATAAGCCGGAATCGATCACAACGCCCGATTACCGCTCGATCAGCGACCCGACCGTGTTTTATCACGACGGAAAGTGGTATCTCTATCCGAGCTACGGCATGGCGTGGGTGACCGAGGACTTTGAAAATTGGAAGCACGTCAAGACCGAGCCGTACTGCCCGAAATACAGCCCTTGCATTACGCCGTGGAAGGATAAGTTCCTTCTGACCTCTTGGAAGTGTCCGTTGTACGTTGGCGATACGCCTACGGGTCCCTTCACCGAGCTTGGTGAATTCATCCGCCCCGACGGAAGCACCTTCACGCCGTGCGACCCCTGCATTTTCACCGATGACGACGGAAGGATCTATATGTACGCCTTCTCAGGTCTTCCTCGCAAGGACCGCCCGGGAGAATTCATCAGCCGTATCGTTGGCTTTGAGCTTGACGGTGAGGATCCTCGCCGCGTTGTGAGAGGTCCTGTCACCGTGCTGACTCAGAACACCGAGGAGCACGTGTTTGAGCGCTTCGGTGCCTACAATCAGGATATGGAATTCGGATGGATCGAAGGACCGCATATGCTCAAGCATAACGGCAGATATTATATGATCTATGCCACGCCCGACACTGCCGCACCCAACTATTGCATGGCGGTGGCATATTCGGATACGGATCCGCTTTCGGGCTTCGTTTACCAGAAGCGCAATCCTTTGACCATCCACTTGACGGGTATCGTTAAGGGAGCGGGACACGGTTGCGTTGAGCATGGCCCCGGCGGAAGCCTTTGGGCGTTCTACACCATCATTGCGCCTTCCACCTTCGTTTATGAGCGACGGATCGGCATGGATCTTGTGGATGTGGACGAGAACGGAGAGCTTTTCTGCCCGAGTGGCGTGACCGACGCGCCCCAGTACGTGCCGTCCGAGAAAACCGACAGGCGTCCGGGCATGAATGCTACGGGCGACCTTCCTCTGACCGCATGGCGCCGTCCCGAGGCCTCCTCTGAGCGTGAGGGAAGAGAGGCTTTTTACGCCACGGACGAAAGCTCGATCACCTGGTGGCAACCCGAAGCAGACGACAAGGAGCCGACTCTTACGGTCGACCTGTACGCTACGTATCAGGTGAGCGCCTCGAGGATCTGGTGGAAGGATCTTGGACTTGATTATGCCAAGGGCATTCTTCCCGGTCCGATCCGCTACGTGATCGAGGGCTTTGACGGCGACGCGTGGTTTACGCTGGTTGACCGACGCGACCTCGATGAGGACAGAAACATCGACTACTGCGATTTCGATGCCGGCGTTTGCCGTAAGGTGCGCTTGCGCATCACCGAGTGCCCGAAGGGCATCTCGCCTGCCGTGATCGACTTTACCGTGTTCGGCAAAAGATACGTGAAGGGACAGTAAAGAGATCTTCCGATACGCGAAGCCATACCGTCGCTCTGCGACGGATCCAATGCAGCGCGCGGGCGCGCTGATTTCATACCGCTCCTTCGGAACGGATAAAAAAAGCACTTGCCTATGCAAGTGCTTTTTTTGGTGGGCCATCAAGGACTCGAACCTTGGACCGACCGGTTATGAGCCGGTAGCTCTAACCAACTGAGCTAATGGCCCGTGTAAAAACGGCTTTATTATTATATAACGAATGGGCGGAAAAGTCAAGGGGTTTGCGGAATTTTTGTTTCCGCAGGTGAAAAGCAGAATTTTGCCCCTTGCCTTTGCATATACATTAGCAAAGACATAAAAAGGGGGAGAATATGAAAATCGGAAAATGGGGAATCGTTTTTTTGGCGTTTTTGCTTTTGGTTTTTGGTTTTAAGGTTTTGGACGGGGACAAGGGAGAGGAGGTAAAATCAGCCCTATATTATAAGGAGCGTGCAGAGGCTCTTGAACGAGAGATCGCCGCCCTCAGGCGTGATCAATATACCGCTCTTGCGGCCTATCGGGAGCAGGTGGAGGAGCTGGAGGAGGAGCTTGCCAAAAGTAAGGGAGAATATCTTTACACGGTAGAGGACGGTGAGGTTACGCTTACGGGATACAGCGGCAAGGAGAAAAATGTCACGCTACCGAGTGCGATCGACGGACTTCCCGTGACCGTGATCGGCAAGGAGGCCTTTAAAAACACGGCGGTTGAGAGCGTGATCCTTCCCGGCAGTATCCGAAAGATCGATTGGTTTGCCTTTTACGGCTGCCGCAATCTCGGAAGCATTGCCATCCCCAGAAGCGTGGAGAAGATCGAATACGGATGCTTTGATGGCTGCCCGTCACTCTCTGTGTACTGCGAGAAGGGAAGCTTTGCCGAGCAATACGCCAAAAGCTATGGACTTAGAGCTGTCAGCGAATAAAGAAAAGGACTGCTTCGCAGTCCTTTTTTGCTTATTGAATATCCGCGCCGAGAGCCTTCAGCTTTCCGACAACGTCGTAGTAGCCTCGGCGTATCACGTCGACACCTGTGATCTCGGAAACTCCCTCGGCCGCCAGAGCGGCGATCATAACGGCGGCGCCGCCGCGAAGGTCAACCGCCTTGACACGCGCACCCGTCATCTGATGCTTACCAATATACGTGGCGGTCTTTCCGTTTACGATGATGTTTGCGCCCATCTTGCCAAGCTCCTCGGTGTAGCGGAAGCGGCTTTCCCAGATGCCCTCGGTGATGATGCCGGTCCCCTCGGCAAAGCAAAGCGCCGCACCGAACTGCGGGTGCATATCGGTCGGGAAGCCGGGATAGGGAAGTGTCTTTATATTCACGCTTTTCAGCTTTCCGTCAGACGTGACGGTGATGGCATCATCGTGCTCCTCGATTTGAACGCCCATTTCGATCAGCTTGGTCGAAACGGTCTCCATATGCTTGGGGATGATGTTGGTCACGCGTACCCGACCGCCCGTTGTGGCCGCCGCCACCATAAAGGTGCCGGCCTCAATCATGTCGGGAATGATGGTGTAGGTGCAGCCGTGAAGCTCCTTGACACCGCGCACCTTGATAACGCTGGTTCCCGCACCCGTGATGTTGGCACCGCAGGTGTTGAAGAAGTTGGCAAGGTCAACGATGTGTGGCTCACGTGCCGCGTTTTCGATGATGGTCATGCCCTCGGCAAGAACCGAGGCAAGCATAACGTTTACAGTCGCGCCAACCGACGTAACGTCAAAATATACGCTGTTTCCAAAAAGACCGTGCTCAGCCTCCGCATTGATATACCCGTTTTCCATCCACACCCTTGCGCCAAGCGCCTCAAAGCCCTTGATGTGCTGGTCGATGGGACGGACGCCGAAATCGCAACCGCCCGGATAATTGACGTTTGCTTTTCCAAAACGGCCCAGCTCTGCACCCAAAAGGTATGTAGAGCCTCGCATTTTGCTGACAAGGTCAAAGGGCGCCAGACCCTGGCGGAAGCTTTCGGTGTCAACCTCGACCGTCGTCGGGGTGAGATAACGGACAATAGCTCCCATCTCCTGCAGGATCTCAAGAGACTGGGTTACATCGCTGACCGCAGGCAAATTTTCGATCACACATTTGCTCTTGGTCAGAATGGTGGCAAACAGAATGGGCAGAGCCGCGTTTTTCATGCCGCTGATGTCCACGCTGCCGAAGAGACGGTTTCCGCCTTTTATGATGATTTTATCTGTATCTTGTAAGGTTGTAGGATTGTTTATCAAGTCACATACTCCTTTGCAGAGTCATTTTTATTGGAGTAATATATATTATATCACATTTTGTCAAAAAAGAAAAGGTATTTTTGGATATTTTTTGTGCTTTTTTTCATAAAAATTCAAAAAAGAGCAAAAACCTGCATAAAAAACAGCTTCTCTATTACAGTATATAAAAAATCCGGTCGTTTGACAGTCCGCGGAGGAATTATCTGTTTTTGTAATAAGAGACGGCAAGATTGACCACAAGCCCGTAGCTTTTCTCGCCCTCCTCGGTACCGTTGGCCTTGAGATAGCTGTCATTTACCGCACCCGAGATCTCGGAAATGGTCGTGTCACGGTATTTGTCAAAAAAGGCCGAGTAGGCCACAAGCTCGCCCCACGCCCGCGCATCCAGTGTGTCGATGACACCGTAGTACAGCCCCTTGTTCTCAGAGATGTCCGCATCGTAAAGAGCTGAGAGCACGTATTCAAGCAGATTCAGATACCCGCAATAGCGGATATAGGCATCCTCCGAATGGACGCAGGCAAGAAAGGCCATAAAATTGGCCTCGTTTTCCCGTGCAATGCCGCGGCCGTGAGCAAGCTCGTGGGCGGCGGTAAAGGGAAGCGTGTACGCGGGAAAGTCCACGTTGAGGTTTGCCTCACCGGTAAAGAAGGTGTAAAAGCCTGTGAAATGCGCGTAGGACATCGGTACGCTGAGAAGCACCGGCTTCAGGCGGCTACGGTGCGTCTGAATAAAGGGGTGCTGCCCGGCCAGCGTTTTATAGGAGACGATAAGCTTTTGATTCATCTGGGTAAGTGAATAGGGCATCACCGAAGCGCCGCTCTCCGTATAGCGAACGTCGGAAAGATAAGGCTCCATTTCCTCGATCAGCTTATGGGCGGTATCGGCCAGCTCGTCGGCAGAGACCGCCTCGTCTGCCAGGGAAAGGCGCTCACTGAGCGTGGGGGTGTGATATCCCATACCGCAGGTCCAGACAAACACCGAAAAGAACAGCGAGGCGATCGAGACCAGCGAGACGGTGTACGAAAGAACACAGCGCCAGTTCCTCGATTTATGTTTTATGGCATAGCGGATCAAAAGCACCAAAAAAAGCGGAAGCATCAGAATCAGAAATTCCGCGAGAGAAAAGGGGAGCACGTTGGTAAGGAAGGCCAAGACGGCGCGCAAGGCCGCACCGATGCTCCGATTGCAGAGCTCGGCAAAGGCGGAATGTTCTCGGCCAATCAGAAGAAGGACAAACGAAAGCAGTCCGACCCCAAGCAGAACAAGGCTCCAAACGGAAATCCTTTCGTCGGGCAATCGAATCTCCTTTGGTATTTTGTTGACGGGGCGCAGTTTTTGGGTTTGTTTCATAGCGTTACCTTTTCAGAAAAATCATCGGTTCCGAAAACCGTTTGGCACAGCCTTGCCATATCGGGCGGAAGCGGTGCACAAAAGGTGAGCCGCTTTTGCGTCATAGGGTGGGGAAAGGAAAGGCGGAAGGCGTGAAGGGCCTGTCTGCCTATGCCTTCAAAGGGATAGCCGTACAGGGTGTCTCCGCAGATGGGATGGCCCATATCGGCAAAATGGAGACGGAGCTGATGCGTCCGCCCCGTGATCGGCGCGGCGATCACAAGTGAAAACATATCGTTTGCCTCAATGAATTTGTAGCGTGTCAGCGCGAGCATCGCACCCTCGTCCTCCTCACGGCAGACCTCGCGAAGCATTTTGCTTCCCGGCTGTCGCCGCATAAAGCCGCGGATCTCCCCGTTTTCGGGCGGAATGCGGCCGCAAAGCACCGCAAGATAGCTTTTGTGGATCTGTCCTGCCTTCATGGCCTCGGACAGACGGAAGGCCGCCAGCTTATTTTTGGCAACGAGTACAAGTCCGCTTGTGTCCTTATCCAGACGGTTGACCGGACGAAAAACAAAGGGGCTGCCGATGACGCGGCAAAGATGCGCAAGACCGTTGGCCAGCGTGTCGTCTCTGTGGTCGTGCGAGGGGTGTGTCGGCATACCGAAGGGCTTATTGACCAGAATGATGTCCTCGTCCTGGTATATGATGTCAAAATGAAGATCGGTGGGAATGATTACATCCTTATCAAAGGGCGTATCGGCATCGGCGTAGTTGATGCAAAGAGAATCGTTATAAAGCACCTTGTTTCGGACGGTGGCGTGGACGCCGTTGAG
>CAJGDZ010000027.1 GCA_904502055.1 uncultured Clostridia bacterium
ACTGCTGCGCGGGCTCCCTCAGTCGCCTACTCGGCGCCAGCTCCCTCCCGGAGGGAGCCTTTCATCCGATAACGTTCGTGCATGCATAGCCATTCAAACACACCGATAAATCAAAATTTAAAAGAAAAAGCCGAGCGGATGCTCGGCTTTTCTATGTGGTTGAAATGTTTTCAGATACGGGCGATGCCGGTTTTTACGGCGCTGTCGTAGACGGCCTTGGCGACCGCCTTGGCTACGCGCTCGTCAAAGGCGCCCGGGATGATGTAGTCGGCGCTTCGCTCCTCGTCGCTGATCAGCGAGGCGATTCCGTATGCCGCCGCCAGCTTCATATCCTCGGTGATGGCGGTGGCGCGTGCGTCAAGCGCACCGCGGAAGATACCGGGGAAGGCCAGCACGTTGTTGATCTGGTTTTTGTGGTCGCTGCGGCCGGTTCCTACGATGGCAGCACCTGCCTTTTTGGCAAGGTCGGGATCGATCTCGGGCGTGGGGTTGGCCATGGGGAACACGATCGAGCCCTTGTTCATCGAGGCCACCATTTGCTCGCTTACGACGTTGGGAGCGGACACGCCGATAAATACGTCGGCGCCGCGCATGGCATCGGCCAGCGTGCCGTCCAGCTTTTGCGTGTTGGTTTTGGCGGCAAGGGCGCTCTGCGCCTCGTTCATACCCTCCTTGCCGACAAACAGTGTGCCTGCCCTGTCGCAAACGATCATATTCTTTACGCCGAGATTCAAAAGGAATTCGGCAATGGCGGTGCCTGCGCTTCCCGCGCCGTTGATGACCACGCGAACCTCGTCGATCCTCTTGTCCACGACCTTGAGCGCGTTGAGAAGTGCCGCGCCGAGAACGATAGCCGTTCCGTGCTGGTCATCGTGGAATACGGGGATGTCGCACAGCTCCTTAAGACGTCTTTCGACCTCAAAGCAACGCGGAGCGGAGATGTCCTCAAGGTTGATGCCGCCAAAGCTGCCCGACATCAGATAAATGGTGCGGACAAGCTCGTCCACGTCCTTGGTCTTCAGACAGATCGGGATGGCGTCCACGTCGGCAAAGGCCTTGAACAGCAGAGCCTTGCCCTCCATAACGGGCATACCGGCCACAGGGCCGATATCGCCGAGACCCAGCACCGCCGTGCCGTCGGTGATGACGGCCACGGTGTTGTGGCGGCGTGTAAGCTCATAGGATTTTGCCTCATCCTTCTGGATCTCAAGGCATGGAGTGGCAACGCCGGGGGTGTAGGCGAGAGAAAGATCCTCTCGGGTCTTTACCTGTACGCGAGGCGTAACCTCGATCTTACCCTTCCATTCGTAGTGCTTTTTGAGTGATTCTTCTGCGTAATTCATATTCTTCAGTCCTTCCGGAAAAATTATACTTTTTATAGTATAGCACACTTTTTCAAATTTGTGTAGACAAATTTTGAAAAATATGATAAAATAAGAGCATAAAAATGGGCGAATCGAGGGGAAATGCGATGAAGCAGATCGATGTCTATCAGTTGGGAACGAAATACACGGCTCACAACGAGAAGCGAGTGCGTGAGGGATACTGTCTGGGGAGCATTGCCGGCGTATGGACAAAGGACGGTGAGCGCTGGCGGAGCACGGTTGGCTCTGCCGATCTTGCGGGCACGCGGCGCATCGAGGGAAACACGGTATTCCGTTTGGCATCCATGACCAAGCCCATCACCGCCACGGCCTTTATGCAGATCGCCGAGAGGGGACGGATCGATCCGGACACCCCGATTGCCACCTTTTTGCCGGAATACGAGAATATGTCTATCGCGTACGGCGTCTCGGGGGATCGGGTGCTGAGATCCCACCCCGCAAGCGTGCTGATCACGCCGCGCCACCTGCTCAGCCATTCCAGCGGTCTTGGATGCGGCACGGTGGGTGTGGCGCAGAGCAAGTACATAAAAAAGACGGCATCGCTGGCCGATTCGGTGCACGCGTATGCCGCGTCGTGTCTGGATTTTGACCCCGAGTCGAACGTCAAATACAGTCCGCTCTGGGCGTTTGACGTTTTGGCGCGTTTGGTAGAGATGCTTGCCGATATGCCGTATGAGGATTACGTAAAAAAATACATTTTTGACCCGCTCGGTATGGCGGACACCACGTATTTGCCAAACGATGAGCAGGTGGCAAGATGCGTGGACTTTGTCGAGCAGACACCGCGCGGTCTTGCCCCCAAGAGCATCTCACCGAGGGCGGGCTTTGTCGGCTTTTCGGACGGTATGGTCTGCGGCGGTGCGGGTCTGTTTTCCACGTTTGACGATTACAGCCGCTTTGCGCAAATGCTGCTTCACGGAGGAAGCCTTGACGGTGTACAGATACTCTCGCCCTTCTCGATGCGGCAGATGACACAGCGGCAGGAGATCTTTACGGCGGGCGGTTTTGCGGAGAATCCGTTTGGTTTCGGGATGCGCGTATGCGGTGAGCCCGAGGGGGATGCCCAGCCCTTGCCCAAGGGCAGCTACGGTTGGAGCGGCGCATTTGGCACCCATTTCTGGATCGACGTCCAAAACCGTATGGCATTCCTTTATATGATGAATTTGGCCAATGCCGGCGGCTCGGACGAGGAGGCGGCAAGGGAATTCGAGCGCGACGTAATGGAGTCCCTTTATTGATTTTAGTTGACAAGCTTGTGCCCCCTGTGGTATAATTTTACAGGAAAATTTTGACGGGAGGGAAGACGCGTGGCAGAGGCAGAAAAACAGATCCTGGTGCTCAAGCAGGCCGACCTTTTCCGTGACGGCGAGCAGCTTCGCATTCAGATGTCCAATGAATTTCCCGACTACATCGGCGTGCTTCACAAGCACAAGTTTATCGAGGTGGTGTATATCCTGTCGGGAAGCGCGATGCATTACGTGGAAGGGGAGTCCGGGCGGGTCGGAAAGGGCGATCTTTTCATTATAAATATGGATACGCCGCACGCCTTTGTGCCGGTGGACGATCCGAATGACCCGTTTTTGTCGTATGACCTGTTGTTTACGGCCGAGTTTTTTGATCGGTCGCTTACGGGTGAGCACGCCATTGAGGCCTTGAACGATTCCTACGCCTTTTATTCACTGTTTGGCGGCGGCCAGCCAAGGCATCCGTATTTCAGCGTGTCGGGCAGCTCGTATACCGTGTTCGGAGAGCTGTTCCACCGCATTTACCTGGAGTATCGCGGACGGGAAAAGGGCTATGTGGAGATCATCCGCGGTTATATGATCCAGCTGATCATCACCATCTTCCGCCTGAATGAGGCCAAGGGAGAGGCGCGGGCGCAAAAGCTCGGCACCCAGCCCATCGAGTACGTGCTGGAATATATCCGACGGAATTATAACCGCCGCATTTCGGCAAGCGAGCTGGCCGAAAAGGTGTATTTCAACCCCGATTATCTGGCGCGGATATTTAAGGAGCATACCGGGCACTCGATCACGGGTATGGTGCAAAAGGTGCGCGTGGAGGCGGTGTGCAAGCTTTTGTCCACCACACGGCAGACCATTTTCCAGATCGCACGGGATTGCGGCTTTGAGGATATGAAATTCTTTTATAAGGTGTTCAAAAAGCATATGGGTGTGCTTCCGAGCGAATACCGCAAGCAGACCTCTCATTTGCGGTAAAAAAGTCGGAATATACCATAACTTCACGGAAAAAACCCTTTTGTTTTTTGGGAGCGCGTATTATAATGAATATATAATATTATGCGTTTTTACGCTTACGGAAAAATAATCAAAAACGGAGGAGATCCTATGTTCAACATTCGCGAATGGAGCAAGCAGGCCAACATCGTAGCCGATATTCTGGCCAAGGCTCCCAAAATCGACAAGACACTCAGAGTGGGCAGAGAGGAATTCCAGCGCCGTCAGAAGCTGGTGTACGAGAGACTGAAGGAGGCCGGCTTTGACGGCGGTATCGTTTACTCGGACGAGCATTATCACGGTGACGTTCCTTACCTTGGCGGTAACACCAACATTTCGGTCGAGCCGGTTTCGGGTATTGTCGGTAAGAACGGCTTTGCCATCCTTGCAGGTCTTGAGGGCTGTTACGTTGCCGAGCAGCTGTCCCCGAGAAGCGGCTGCCGTGTGGGACGCGTGGAGATGCTCAAGCTGGCGGATGAGGAATATCCCGTTGAGGCAGACCGTATGGAGGACGTGATCGAGGACATTTGCGGCGGCAAGCCGAGACGCCTTGCGCTTCTCACCCCCCGTGCCGTGCTTCCGCTTTCGGTCTTCGAGTGGTTTGAGGAATACGTAGGCAAGGGAAATCTGCTGGACGGACAGGAGATCTACTATAAGGTCAAATACGAAAAGTCGGACATTGAGATGCAGCTGACGCGTCAGGCTGCCAAGATCACCGACGTGATGATCGAGGGTATGCTGGCGGTCATGAAGCCCGGTATGCTTCAGACGCAGGTCGCACAGTGGGGCTATGCCATTGCCAGCGAGCTTGGTGTTGAGGAGCACGGTATCGACGTGATGGTCACCAGCGGCGAGGACAACCGCTCCATCGTCGGTAAGGCGCTCAATCACGTCATTGAAGAGGGCGAGTACGTGCATCTGGGCGTAGGCCCCGCGATGGACGGCCTTACCGCTTGCCAGCGTTGCAGCGTGGTCTGCACACAGAAGGGCGGCAAGCTGAACGAGAGCCAGGAATACTGGATGAGCTTTGTTGAGGATGCGTATCGCGTTGGCCTTGATGCCTTCATCGAGGTGGCCGAGAAGAACCTGCCCGCCAAGCTTCAGGAGCAGGCACTTGTGGATTACTTCGCACGCCGACAGGAGGAGGTAAGCCTTCGCGTAGGCAAGCCCATCAACCTCACACAGCTCAAGCCCTACACGGGCACGCACAATTCGGGCTACACCGAGTGCCAGGAGTTCTACGGTGCGATCACGCTTAACTCCGAAGAGCCTCTCGGCAATCAGATCGTTATGATGCTGGACGTGGCCGCACGCGGCTTCGGCAGCACCTGGAACGATGTGATCATCCCCGAGTTTGACTACATTCTTGTGGAAAAGACGCTTGGCAAGTTCGGACGCAAGGTGGAGGTTCTCAACGATCTTCCCATTCGCGTTCAGCATCTGGTCGGAAGCGGTTACTAATAAAGGAGACAACATATGAAATATACGTATTTTGATACAAACACCAAGCAGGTTACAAACGATATCGACCTTTTGTTCCCCGGCTTTGGTAAGACCGAGAAGGAGGTCCTCGCGGTGATGAGCCCCCACGACGATGATGCCGTGATCGGCGCCGGCTATGCTATGCTGGCCGCCAAGGAGGCAGGGGCCGAGGTCTACGTGGTGATCTTCTGCCGCGGCGACGCCGGCTACAGCACCGTTGAGGAAAAGGCGACCATTGAGGAGGTTCGTGCCAGAGAGACCGATGAGTGCTATGCACGGATGGGCATCCCCGCCGATCACATTCTCCGTATGAATTTCCCCGACTTTTCGGCCATCGGTCACCTTGGCTGGGAGAAGGCAGACGGCAAGCCCGGCGATATGCCGGTGCTCCTTCGCTTCCTTCGTGAGAAGAAGGTCACCCGTGTGATGATCCCCAACCACTATCACGAGCACACCGATCACAGAGCCACCTACCTTATGAGCAGCTTTGACGTCCCGCAGGCGGGTGACGCCGCTCTTGTGGATCACGGCACGCCGCACAAGGTGCTTTCCACCCTTCAGTATTCGGTGTGGGCGGACTTTGACCCCGAGGATTCTCTGGTGGAGGGACGTACGGGAGGCATTCGCGCCAACCGCATTCTGGCGGTCTCCGCCGAGGTGGAGAAGGAGATCGACGTGGCCATCGAGGCTTACGTTTCGCAGGGCAAGATCATTGAGGGTCTTGTGAACTCGCGCAAAGAGAGACAGACAAAGGACGGCCGCTTTGTTGAGCCGTACATTGCCTTTGACTGCCGTCCCAAGATCAATCTCAAGCCCTACGTGGACTGGGTAGAGAATCACTAAGGAGGATACGGATATGATGATCGTACCAAAGCCTAAGCAGTATGAGGAGAAGGGCGAGCTTTCCGTCGCTCTTGCCATTTGCGCCGATGCCGAGCTTACCTTCGGTCTGAAGGCGTTTAAGAGAATTTTCAAGAAGATCTACGGCGTTTCGATCGCCGGCGGAGAGGGAGGCATCGCGGTCAAGTACGATGCATCGCTTGCCGAGGAGGAATATATCCTTGACGGCGCTACGGTCTACGCCTCGTCGCTTTTCGGAATGAAGAACGGTCTTGCCACCGTGTTCCAGCTGATCAAGAAGGCGGACAAAGAGGGGATCACGCTGACCGAGACCAGTGTGAAGGATAAGCCCGACGTGGATTTCCGCGCGTTTTTTGCCGATCTTGCCCGCCAGTGGCACGATTTTGACATTCTTCTGGGCTACGTGGATATGTGCTATCTCAACAAGATCAAGTACTTCCAGATCCACTTCACCGATGACCAGAGCTGGACGCTGCCCTTCAAGTCCTTCCCGAACGTGGCGACCAAGGGACGCTGCTACACCCACGAGGAGATCGCTTACCTTGTGGAGTATGCCAACGAGGCGGCGGTGGAGCTCATCCCCGAGTTTGAGGGCATCGGTCACTCGCGTGAGCTGATCAAGAATTGCCCCGAGGAGTTCGGAAACGAATACGATAAGCCGATGAACGAAAAGATCATGTGCATCGGTAAGCCCACCACGTTCAACAATGTGCGCAAGATGCTGACCGAGATGGCCGAGGTCTTTAAGTACTCGCGTTACATTCACGTCGGCTGTGACGAGGCGCTTCACACCAACTGGACGGTTTGCCACTACTGCCGCGACTATATGGCGCGTCAGGGCATTGAGACCACGCTTGAGCTGTATGCGCACTTCGTGCAGAAGATCGTGGATATGTGTCTGGCGCTTGGTCGCACGCCCATTGTGTGGGAGGGCTTCCATAAGGACCACAACCATCTGATCTCCAAGGACGCCATCGTTATGGCGTGGGAGAACCTGTATCAGACCGCACCCGACCTTCTTGAGGGTGGCTTCAAGATCATCAACGCGGCTTGGAAGCCTCTGTATTTCGTGGATTCCGAGGCACCCAAGTACACCTGGACGATCCTTGAGGAGGATTTCAATCTGTACCGCTGGGATAACCATCTGGAGCGCTCGGCGGCACACGGCGGTATGCAGCTGGAGCCCAACGAGAATGTGCTTGGCTCGATGATGTGCCAGTGGCAGTGCAACTACGATCAGGAGCACGATCGCGTGGTGGCCAATCTGCCGGTGTTCTCCGACCGTCTTTGGAACGTTACCGAGTACTACGCCAAGGACGCGTTCCCGAACGTGGATACGCTAACGGCGATGATCAACAAAGTATATTAAAATATCAAGCATTGGGGTGGCAGGGGTGTCACCCCAATTTGTAAAGGAGAAGGTTATGATCATTCCAAAGCCAAAAAAATATCAGGAGCTGGGCGAGCTTTCGCCGGCCTGCACCATTTGTGCCGACGAGGAGCTGGCGTTTTCCCAAAAGGCGTTCAAGCGTATGGTCAAGAAGATCTTCGGCGTGTCGCTTGCCTGCGGTGAGGGTGGCTTTGCCGTAAGGTACGATGCTTCGCTTGAAGAGGAGGAGTACCGCATCGAGGGCGCGTGTGTGTATGCGTCGACGCTGTTTGGTGCCAAGAACGGCCTTTCGAGCATGCTTCAGCTGATAAAAACCGCCACGCGGGAGGGGATCACGCTGACCGATGCGCGTGTGGAGGACAAGCCCGACAAGGATTTCCGAGCATTTATGGTCGACCTTGCCAGACAGTGGCACGATTTTGACGTGCTTCTTGGCTACGTGGATCTTTGCTACATCAACAAGATCAAGTATTTGCAGATCCATTTCACTGATGACCAAAGCTTTACCTACCCCTATCTGTGCTTCCCGAAGGCGGCGACAAAGGGACGCTCGTATACTCACGAGGAGATCGTGTATCTGGTGGAGTACGCTCACGAGGCGGCGGTGGAGCTCATCCCCGAGTTTGAGGGCATCGGGCACTCGCGCGAGCTGATCAAGAATTGTCCCGAGGAATTCGGAAACGAGTACGACGGGCCGATGAACGAGAAGATCATGTGCGTCGGTAAGCCTACGACTTTTAACAACGTTCGTTTGATGCTCACCGAGCTTGCCGACACGTTCAAGTATTCCCGTTACATTCACGTCGGCTGTGACGAGGCGCTTCACACCAACTGGCCGTCCTGCCATTTTTGCCGCGACTATATGAAGCGTCAGGGGATTGAAACCAGCCTTGAGCTTTACGCGCACTTTGCGCAGAAGATCGTGGATATGTGTCTTGCGCTCGGTCGCACACCCATCGTGTGGGAGGGCTTCCACAAGGATCACAACCACCTCATTTCCAAGGATGCGGTGGTGATGTCCTGGGAAAACACCTACCAGCCCACACCCGATCTTCTTGGGGGAGATTTCAACATCGTCAACGCGGCGTGGAAGCCGCTGTATCACGTGCCCGACCCCAAGTGCGATTGGAGCATTCTCGGCGAGGATTTCTATCTTTACCGCTGGGATAACGCCTCGGACAAGTCAGTGGCGCACGGCGGACTTACCGTCGAGCCGACCGATCGGGTGCTGGGCGCGATGATCTGCCAGTGGGAGTGCAAGTACGAGGAGGAGCACGATTGGATCGTGGAAAACCTGCCTCCGTTTGCCGATCGCGTATGGAATGTGGACGCGCATCATCCGAAGGATGCCTTCCCGAGTGTGGAGAGGCTGACGGATATGCAAAATAAGGTGTATTGATCGCGGAGGATTGCCATGATTATACCAAAGCCTAAGCAATTTAGTGTGCTTGGAGAGCTTACGGTTGCCTGCTCAATCTGTGCGGACGAGCCGCTTGCCTTTGGCAACAAGGCCTTCAAGCGGATATTCAAAAAAATATACGGCGTGTCGCTTGCTGACGGCGAGGGCGGCTTTTCCGTAAAATATGAGGCCGAACTCCAAAAGGAAGAGTACCGCGTGGAGGGCGCATGCGTTTACGCGTCGTCGCTCCTTGGCGCCAGAAATGGACTTGCTACGCTTCTTCAGCTTATAAAAAAGGTGGAAAAAGATGGTGTCACGCTGGTCGAAACAATGGTTTTGGATAAGCCGGACAAGGATTTTCGTGCGTTCTTTGCCGATCTTGCGCGAAAGTGGCACGATTTTGATGTGCTTCTGGGGTACGTGGATCTTTGTTATCTTAACAAGATCCAATATCTTCAGCTTCATTTGGTGGATGACCAGGGCTGGACCATGCCGCTGAGGTGCTTTCCGAATGCCGCAACCAAGGGCGCCTGTTATACCCACGAGGAGATGGCGTATCTTGTGGAGTACGCGCACGAGGCGTCGGTGGAGCTGATCCCCGAATGCGAGTGCGTAGGTCATTCACGCGAGTTGATCAAGAATTGCCCCGAGGCGTTCGGCAACGAGTACGATGGCCCTATGAACGAGAAGATCATGTGCGTGGGCAAGCCCGAGATCCGGAAGAATGTTCGCACGCTGCTCTCGGAGTTTGCCGAGGTGTTCAAGTATTCCCGTTATATCCACATCGGATGTGACGAGGCGCTTCACACCAACTGGACGGCTTGCCACTACTGCCGCGACTATATGGCGCGTCAGGGCATCGGGACAACGATGGAGCTTTACGCACACTTTGTGGCGCTGGTGGTGGATATTTGTCTGTCGCTCGGTCGGACGCCGCTTCTTTGGGAGGGCTTTCACAAGGAGTACAATCACCTTGTCTCCAAGGACGCGGTCATTATGAGCTGGTCAAACAACTTTCAAAGGGTGGAGGACACGCTGGACAGCGGCTTTCGCGTGATCAACGCCGGCTACAGCCCCATTTATCTGATGGGAAGCTTTCCGCCCGACTACTCCATTGTAAAAGAAGGCTTCGATATGTACCGCTGGAACGCCTACAAGGACCCCGCTGGCGATTTTGACGGCACGGTCATCGAGCCGACCGATAAGATGCTCGGCGCAATGCTTTGCCAGTGGGTCGACGATTACGAGGGCGAGCGCGAAAAGGTGGTTAACAATATGCCTACCTTCTCGGATCGCGTTTGGAACGAGAAGAACTACTATTCCGCCAAGGATTTGCCCGAACTTGGTGCCGTGATTGCGATGGAGAAGAAGGTATATTAAATTTTATCCAAAGACTTCGATTTTTTTGTAGAATCGAAGTCTTTTTTCTTGAAAGCGAAGAGCGTTTATGTTATAATAAGAAAAACGGTAAATAAAAGGAAGATAGATTATGACAAGACTGATTTTGATACGCCACGGGCAGAGTAGAGCAAATTTGGAGCGGCGCTTTGCCGGTATTTACGACGCGCCGCTGACCGAGCTTGGCGAGCGGCAGGCGGCGCTTTCCGCGGCATACGTGGCAGAGAACTACAAGGTCTCGCGCGTGTACGCGAGCGATCTTAAGCGCGCCTATTTCACGGGCAAGGCCGTGGCCGATGCTTGCGGCGTTGAGATCTTTGCGGATGAGCGTTTGCGAGAGCTTTCGTCGGGCGCATGGGAGGGAATGCTTTTTGAGGACATCGTGAAAAAATATCCCGAGGAATTCGGTGTATTTATGAACGATCCGGGAGCTTCTCGCGCCACGGATGGCGAAAGTGTGGCCGAGCTTTCGGTGCGCGTGATGGCCGCGCTTGGCGAGATTGCCGAGCGGCACGAGGGGGAAACGGTTGTGATCGCTACGCACGCCACGACCATTCGTGCGGCGCAGAGCATGATAACCTTTGGTGACCTTGCGCATATGAAGGAGCTGAAATGGGTGTCCAATGCTTCGGTGAGTGTTATGAAGTATGAGAACGGAAAATTTGAGTTCGAGCTCATTAGCTACGATGATCACTTGGCGGGGCTGATAACCAAGCTTCCCGATGCCATTGAATAAGTGTTAAAAAAGGACAAATAAAGATAAAAATAAGATGAATTTAGCAAATGGGATTGACAAGGAATGGCTTTCCCTTTATAATGAAGAAAAATGGGGTGGAAGAGCCACCCGTAATGAGAGGAGATTTCCTTATGACTAAGCTCAGAGAGTGTCTCAGAGACACGAATGGCAACTATCTGTATCCGTTTTTCTGGCAGGTCGGTGCACCGGATGAGGCGCTGATCGAGGAAATTCAGGCAATCCATGATTGTGGCATCGGTGGTGTTTGTGTGGAAAACGCAGGGCATCCCGAATATTTTGAGGACGGCTGGTGGCATACCATCGACCTCATTCTTGCCGAGTGCAAGAAGAGAGGCATGAAGGTGTGGATCCTGGACGACAGACACTTCCCCTCGGGTTGGGGTGACGGTATCGTCATCAAGAAGTACCCCGAGAAGAAGATGTGGTGCATGACCGAGGTACATATGGACGTTCCGGGTCCCCTCAAGGACGGCGCGGTTTGCTTTGACCGCAAGCAGTGGGGCGTTTCGGAGGATGACATTATTCTTGGTGTTATCGCGTGCAAGCGCGCACCCAGCGCGGACAGAAAAGAGCTTGTGACGGGCGAGGTCATCGACGTCAGCTACCGCATCCATGACGATATGGTGTATATGGATCTTCCCGAAGGAGCTTACCGTATCACCTTCCTTCTGAAGACAAGGCGCGGTCTTCACGAGCGCCTGGCACAGTATCCCGACAAGCTTGACGCCTTCTGCGGCGACGTGGTGATCGAGGCGGTCTACGAGCCTTACTATGAGAAATATAAGCACGAGTTCGGAAAGACGCTTACCGGCTTCTTCTCGGACGAGCCTTGCTTCTGCAACGGAACCGACTCCCGCTACGCGAAGCACTTAGAGCCCATGCTTGGCAAGAAGTATTCCTACTTCCCCTATAGCGACGAGATGTTCGCGGAGCTTGACAAGCGTCTTGACGGCAGAGCCAAGGAGCTTTTGCCCATGCTTTGGTTTGACAGCACCGATCCCACGGCGGCACACGTTCGTATCGTCTACATGGATCTTATTACCGAGCTTTACAGCAAGAACTTCTGCCAAAAGCTTGGCGACTGGTGCCGTGCGCACGGCGTAAGCTATGCCGGACACGTCATTGAGGACGATGACCTTCACACCAAGACCCGTTGGGCGGCAGGACATTTCTTCCGCGCGATGGACGGACAGGACATCTCGGGTATTGACGTGGTGCTCAATCAGCTCATCCCCGGCATGAGCGACTACGGAAACACGGGTGCGGCTTCTCACAACTTTATGAATAACGAGCTGTATCACTTCACACTCCCGAAGCTTGCAGTTTCGCACGCACACATTCAGGAGAGCAAGCAGGGAAGAGCACTTTGCGAGATCTTCGGCGCGTTCGGCTGGAACGAGGGTCTGAAGATGATGAAGTGGATGGCCGACTTTATGCTGGTGCGCGGCATCAACTGGTTCGTTCCTCACGGCTTCCGTCCGCAGCAGAATGACCTTTCCTTCGCGCCGCACTTCTACCGTCAGGGAAAGAATCCCGAATATAAGGATTTTGGGCTTATCACACGCCATATGAACCGTGTCAGCCACCTTACAAACGGCGGCGTACACGTTTCGAGCGCAGCACTCCTTTACCACGCGCACGCCGAGTGGGCGAACGGTGACGATGGCTACATGAACGAAAACACCGTGATCCGTTATCTCACCGAGCACATCATCGATTGTGATATCGTTGGTGAGGACTATCTCTATGACGCGAAGGTGGAGAACGGAATGCTCTGCCTTGCCAAGAAGAGAATTCCTTGCTTTATCCTTCCTTGGGCGAAGACGCTTCCGAAGCGTCTCATCGACACCATTATCCGCTTTGCGAAGTCCGGTCTTCCCGTGTTTGCCATCAACGGCTATCCGCTTGTAACCGAAACCTTCGAGGAGTCGGGTCTTGCCGAGGCAGGCGTAGAGCTTGTGGCGCTTGAGGAGCTTGATACCATCATTCGCGCACGCGGCTTTGCCGAGATCACGCTTGAGAAGCCCGAGAGACACCTTCGTTTCTCGCACTTTGGGCACGAGGATGCCGATTACTTCCTTCTGAGCAACGAAAAGCACGATACCTCCATCACCGTGGAGATGAATTTCCGTGACTTCAAGTCGGGCGAGTGCATCAAGTACGATCCCGAGCACAACACCGCTACCAAGATCGCTTTCAACGGTGCCATCAAGCTGGCGCTTGATCCTTGCGCGATGATGGTTCTCTCCTTTGGCGAGAGCACCGAGGGCATCGAGGCAGAGAAGACTTACGAGACGGTAAGCGAAGCACCTCTGGCGCTGACCTGGAAGATCTCCAAGGCACACCACGAGTCGCTTGACGTTGAGGAGGAGCTTTGCACCACCGATAAGCTCTTCAACATCAACGGTATCGACGGCGATCCTCGCTTCGGCGGCTACGTCTACTACCGTTCGTCCTTCGACTATAGCGGCAAGGGCGACCGCACGGTGATCGACCTCGGCTACGTCGGTGAAACGGCGCACCTTTCGATCAACGGTCAGGAGGTTGGCGTGAAGCTGGCTCCTCCCTATGCCTTTGACGTGACCGATTATCTGAAGGCAGGCAAGAACGAGATCGAGGTAAAGGTCGTCACCAATCTCGGCTTTGCCATCCGCGACGGCTTTGCCCGTTTCCAGGTCTTTGAGGCAACCGGACTTATGGGCCCTGTCTGCATCAAGGAGCAGAAGGAGCTATAAAACAAATAAAAAGGACTGCATCGCAGTCCTTTTTTTGCGTTCAAATTTTGATTTATCGGAGTGTTTGAATGGCTATGCTTGCACGAACGTTATCGGATGAAAGGCTCCCTCCGGGAGGGAGCTGGCGCCGGGTAGGCGACTGAGGGAGCCCGCGCAGCAGTAGAGTCTGCAAGCACAATGAAGTCGCGCAGGCTCCTTCCACCGCCACAGGCGGTCCCCCTCCCTCTCGGAGGGAGGCTTGGTTTGCACGCCACCTTCGTTCAAGCGTAGCC
>CAJGDZ010000028.1 GCA_904502055.1 uncultured Clostridia bacterium
CTTCTCACGCGTGAGAAGGTCTCAAAATGACTCGGATATCGGATCATACGTTGTTTTCGCGTTACCGTTCGGGCTCCGTATCAAGCGTAGCCGTTTTGCCTGTAGGGAAAAGTTTTGCGGAGCTTTTTCAAAAGCGACCGTATCCCCAGCCAACACAAGCACACCGACAAATCAAAATTTGAACGATGATTTTGGCTTTTGGTCGGTAAAAGCACCAAAAAAATGAAGGCAGGGGCGGGCGTTCCTGCAAAATGCTTGTGCAAATTGCTGAAAATATGAAAAAATTGAGAAAAAATTGACAAAAAGCATTTACTTTAGCACGCGAAAGTGATATAATTTAATCACTTACACCCTACTGTCAAGTGGGGAAAACAATGGAGGAAAAGAAAATGAAAAAGATTCTGGCACTCGTACTTGCTGCACTCATGCTGCTTTCTCTGGTAGCGTGCGGTGGCGACAACACCGGCAAGACCGATGAAAAGGTACTCAAGATCGGTGTATTTGAGCCCTCTACGGGCGACTCCGCATCGGGCGGAAAGAAGGAAATTCTCGGTATGCAGTACGCAAACGCTGAGACCCCTACGGTTATGATCGGCGGCGAGGAGTACAAGGTTGAGCTTGTGCTTGCCGACAACGGTTCTTCGACCGACAAGGCACCCTCTGCGGCAACCGCTCTCGTTGACGCTGACGTTTCGATCGTCCTTGGCTCCTACGGCTCGGGCGTTTCGATGGCAGGAAGCGAGTTCTTTGACCAGGCAGGTCTTGCCGCTATCGGCGTAACTTGCACCAACCCCAACGTTACGGCAGGTAACTCTCACTACTTCCGCATCTGCTTCCTGGATCCGTTCCAGGGCTCGGTTCTTGCGAACTTTGCCGCTGACAAGTTCGGCGCAAAGAAGGCATATCTCCTTGGTGAGCTTGGCAACGAGTACGACCAGGGTCTCATTACCTTCTTCGAGCAGGCGTTCACCGCTAAGGGCGGCGAGGTCATGAAGGATTCCTATCCCACCAACCAGGCAGACTTCACCACTTACCTGAATAAGGCAAAGGAATTCGGCGCTGACGTTATCTTCACGCCCGTTTCCATCGCTTACGCAACCCAGATCATCACCCAGGCGGCAACGCTTGGTATCACCGCTCCCATCCTCGGCTCCGACACGCTTGACGATAACAAGGTGCTTGAGGCCGCTAAGGGAACGAACGTACAGGTTTACGTTTCGACCTTCTACCAGGAGGGTGGTAACGCTGAGTTCGACGCAGGCATCAAGAACTACATCAACACCAATGCCGAGGCTATGACGGCCAACGGCGGCAACGATACCATTTCGGCAGTAACCGCAATGGGATACGATGCTTACTACGTAGCTCTTGAGGCTGCCAAGGCTGCAGGCTCTGCTGACAAGGCTGCCATCAAGGCTGCTCTGCCGAACGTTACCTACACGGGCGTTTCGGGCGCGATCGCGTTTGACGAGATCGGCGACGCCGTTCGTGACACCGCATACATCAAGGCATCCGACAACGCAAACGCGGCTTGGGTTCTTGAGACGGTTCAGAAGGCTGACTGAAATTCGCTTTCATAACGAAAACTCCGCTTGGCAGAGCTTTTGCTCTGCCAAGCGTTAGTTGCTTTTTTGGCGGTGCGAAAAATTACGGATTTTTGGGGAAACGCCGTGGTTTTTCGGACAGCCAAAGGGCGTTTTGTCTACGCGCGCGGCGCGGAATTTTCTAAAGAGAGGTGCTTTTGTGGAATTTTTTGCTTCACTTCTGGTGTCGGGCGTATCGCTCGGCGGTCAGTATGCGCTGATTGCCATCGGCTATACGATGGTTTACGGTATTCTCCGTCTGATCAACTTTGCACACGGAGACGTGTTTATGGTTTCGGGTATGATCATGGTCTATATGTCGACCGTGCTTCCGTGGTACGTTGCGATCCCGCTTTCCGTAATCGTTACGGTGATTCTCGGCGGTACGATCGAGCGCGTGGCGTACAAGCCGCTTCGTTCGGCGCCCCGAATGAGCGTAATGATCTCGGCCATCGGTGTTTCGTATCTTTTGCAGAACCTGATGACCTACATAACCGCGGGACAGCCGCAGTATTATCCCAACAACCGCATTCCGTTCCTGTCCAAGACGGTAAATATTTTTGGTACGCCCACCCAATGGGCCAAGCTGATCACGCCTGTGATCGTGGTGGCTCTTGTTGTGGCGCTCACGTACCTGATCAACCGCACCAAGGTCGGTATGGCAATGCGCGCGGTCTCCAAGGATTTTGAGACCTCTCAGCTGATGGGCATCAAGATCAACAGCGTTATCAGCACGACGTTCATCATCGGCTCGACGCTGGCGGCCGTCGGCTCGATCCTGTATTTCTCGAATTACTCGGTCATCGTGCCCACCTCGGGCGCACTGCCCGGACTTCGCGCCTTCGTGGCGGCTGTGGTTGGCGGTATCGGCTCGATTCCCGGTGCGGTGGTCGGCGCGTTTGTCGTCGGCATTTGCGAGAGCCTGATTCGCGGCACCGATCTTGCCACCTTTGCCGATGCCTTTACGTTTGCACTTTTGATCATCATTCTCGTCGTCAAGCCCACGGGTCTGTTTGGCGAGAAGACCACCGATAAGGTATAAGGGGGTGCGTACCATGGAAAAGACCAACAAAAAAAGCCTTGTTTACGCACTTGCGGCCATTTTGTGCCTGCTCCTTGCGGTTTCTCTCTTGGAAAATCTCAATCTTTGGATAACGGTTCCCAAGTGGCTCAAGCCCACCTCGATGCTCTTTACGGTTCTCAAAAAGGGCGCGGTCTATTCGCTGATCGCGGTTTCTCTGAACCTTCTCAACGGCTTCACCGGCCTGTTTTCGCTCGGTCACGCCGGATTTATGCTTCTGGGCGCCTATACCTATGCGATCTTCTGCACGCCGATCGACGTCAAGACCTCGGTCTTCTATAAGTACGGCGGCTCGTCGGTCAACTTCTCCTTTGTGGAAATGTATGAGAAGCTGTTTGGCGAAAATATGCTCAGTGTGTCGCTGGGTGTGATCACCGCGATGATCCTGGCGGGTCTTGTGGCGGCCCTCGTGGCCTTCCTCATCGGTCTGCCGGTACTGAGACTTAAGAGTGACTACCTTGCCATCGCCACGCTCGGCTTTGCCGAGATCGTGCGTGCCCTGTTCCAGTGGGAGGCTCCCTTCTGGGGCAAGATCACCAACGGCGCGAATATGATCAAGGGATTCCCCAAATTTTCCGATTTCAACATCAAGGGCGCGAACGGCCAGGTCGTTTACTATATGTCCACGCTGGTTCCGTTCCTTTTTGCGGGCGCTTGCATCGCCATTATGGTGCTGATCATCCGCTCCACGCACGGCCGCGCCTTCAAGGCCATCCGTGACGACGAGATCGCCGCTGAGGCAATGGGCATCAATCTCGCGAAGCACAAGATGCTGTCCTTCTGCACGTCGGCCTTCTTTGCCGGCATCGGCGGCGTGATGTACGCGATGTATACCACCACCGTGCAGGCCAAGCCCTTCACGTCGGCCCTTACGTATGAGATTCTTCTCATCGTGGTCATCGGCGGCATCGGCTCGGTGTCGGGAAGCTGCCTGGCGTCCTTCCTCTTTATCGCTTGCTCGGAATGGTGGCTGAGATTCCTTGACAAGGAGACCGTGATCGGTTCCTTCCGCGTTCCGCTTCTTAGAGACGGCTTCCGTATGGTGGTGTTCTCGGTGGTCATTATGATCATCGTTCTGTTCTTCCGCCGCGGCATCATGGGCGATAAGGAATTGCCCGACGTGATGCGCAATCTCGGGAAGAAGATTTCCCAAAAGAAACTGAAGGCAAAGGAGGGGGCAACCGATGAAAACGGTACTGAAGCTTGAGGATATTACCATGCAGTTCGGCGGCGTGGTCGCCGTCAACAACCTCTCCATGCACGTTGACGAGGGCGAGATCGTCTCGCTCATCGGCCCCAACGGTGCGGGAAAGACCACGGTCTTTAACGTCATCACCGGCGTTTACGAGGCCACCAACGGCCGCGTCTCCTTTGAGGAGAATCCCATGCTGGAAAACTTCCCCAAGGGCAAAATGAAAACGCTCTACGCGGGCGAAAATGCGGGCGTATATACGGCAACAATGGTAAAGACGCCCGATAAGATCACAGAGATGGGTATCGCGCGAACCTTCCAGAACATCCGTCTGTTTAAGTCGATGACGGTGCTGGAAAACGTCGTTACGGCGATGCACCTGCGCAGAAAGAGCAATTTCTTCACGGCAACCTTTATGCTTGACCGTGCAGAGAGAAAGAAATTTGTGGAGAAGGCCGAGGCGCTTCTGAAGGAGGTCGACCTGTTTGACCTCAAGGACGAGCTTGCCACCTCGCTTCCTTACGGAAAGCAGAGACGGCTTGAGATCGCGCGAGCCCTTGCCACCGAGCCTAAGCTCCTGCTTTTGGATGAGCCTGCGGCGGGTATGAACCCGCAGGAGACCGAGGATCTGACCAAATTCATTCACAGCATCCGTGATAAGTTTGGGCTTACGATCTTCCTGATTGAGCACCACATGAATCTGGTTATGGACATTTCCGACCGCATTTACGTAATCGACTTCGGAAAGCAGATCGCCGAGGGAACGCCCGCGGAGATCCAGGACAACCAGAAGGTTATCGATGCATATCTGGGGGTGGCTGACAATGAGTGAAAAGATTCTGGAAGTTTGCAATCTGTCGGTTTCGTATGGCGGCATTGAGGCGGTAAAGGACATTTCCTTTGACGTAGAGCGCGGCGAGATCGTTACGCTGATCGGCGCCAACGGCGCGGGCAAAAGCACCACGCTTAAAAGTATTGCAGGACTTGTGAAGCCTAAGCAGGCATCGATCGTGTTTGAGCGACAGGAGCTTGTGGGCCGTCAGCCCAACTTCATCGTGAAGAGCGGCGTGACGCTGGTTCCCGAGGGACGCCGCGTGTTCCCCAATCTTACGGTCAAGGAAAACCTCAAGATCGGCGCGTATCTGCGAACGGATAACCTGGATGCCGATATCGAGTACGTGTATGGCTTGTTCCCGCGCCTGAAGGAGCGCGAATGGCAGCTGGCGGGTACGCTTTCGGGCGGTGAGCAGCAGATGCTGGCCGTGGGACGCGCGCTTATGAGCCGACCGAAGTTCATTATGATGGACGAGCCCTCCCTGGGTCTGGCACCGCTGGTGGTCAAGGATATTTTCTCGATCATCAAGACCATCAACAAGCAGGGCATCACGGTGCTCCTCATTGAGCAGAACGCCAACATGGCGCTTCAGGTGGCCGACAAGGCTTACGTGCTGGAAACCGGTCGCATTACCATGAGCGGCACGGGTGCCGAGCTTTTGGCTGACCCGAGAATCCGCGAGGCGTATCTCGGCAAGACCAAGAGCGCCATTCAATAATCCGTTTAAACCCGAAAACCAAATGTCCGCTTTGTGCGGAAGGGAGATAGAGAGAAGTATGAAAAGAGATTTGATTCGTGACATTACGAAGGATATGGCCGCTTACGGCGGCAAGGAGGTCACGCTTGGCGGTTGGGCGAGAAGCATTCGCGCCGGCAAGGATTGCGGCTTCATCAACCTCAATGACGGCAGCTGCCACGGCGGTGTGCAGGTCGTATTCGAGCGTGAGTTTATCGAAAACTATAACGAGGTCAGCAAGTATAACGTCGGTACCGCGCTTGTCGTTCGCGGCAAGGTGGAGCTGACGCCCGAAAACAAGCAGCCCTTTGAGATCAAGGCGACCGAGATCGTGCTTGAGGGCGCATCCACGCCCGATTATCCGCTTCAGAAGAAGGGACACACGGTGGAGTTTTTGCGTGAGATCGCGTATCTGCGCCCCCGTACCAACCTTTTCTCCGCGGTCTTCCGCGTGAGAAGCGAGATCGCGTTTGCCATCCACGAGTTTTTCCACAAGAGAGGCTTTGTGTACGTGCACACGCCGCTCATCACCGCCTCGGACTGCGAGGGCGCGGGCGAGATGTTCCGCGTGACCACGCTGGATATGGAGAATCCGCCCAAGACCGAGGACGGCAAGATCGATTTTTCGCAGGATTTCTTTGGCAAGAGCACCAACCTCACGGTTTCGGTTCAGCTGGAGGGTGAGACCTACGCGATGGCGTTCGGTAACATCTACACCTTCGGTCCGACCTTCCGTGCCGAGAACTCCAACACCGCGCGCCACGCGGCCGAGTTCTGGATGATCGAGCCCGAGATCGCGTTTGCCGATCTTTCGGACAATATGGAGCTGGCGTGGGATATGATCCGTCATATCATTCGCCACGTGCTTGACACCTGCCCCGAGGAAATGAATTTCTTCAACAGCTTCGTGGATAAGACCCTGCTTGAGAGACTCAACGCCCTTGTGGAGAGCGATTACCAGAAGGTGACCTACACCGAGGCGATCGAGCTCCTCACGAAGAGCGGACACGAGTTCAAGTACCCGGTTGAGTGGGGCTGCGACCTGCAGACCGAGCACGAAAGATACCTCACCGAGGTCATCTACAAGAAGCCGGTATTCGTTATCGACTACCCGAAGGAGATCAAGTCTTTCTATATGCGCCTGAATGACGACGGCAAGACCGTGGCCGCAATGGACCTGTTGGTTCCCGGCGTGGGCGAGATCATCGGCGGCAGCCAGAGAGAGGAGCGCCTTGACGTTCTGCTTGAGAGAATGAAGGAGTGCAACCTTCGCGAGGAGGACTACTGGTGGTACGTCAACCTTCGCCGCTTTGGCGGAACCAAGCACGCGGGCTACGGCCTCGGCTTTGAGCGTATCATTATGTACGTGACGGGTGTTTCCAACATTCGTGACGTTCTGCCTTACCCGAGAACGGTCGGCAACGCGGAATATTAAAAAATACGGGGGAGCTTTCGCGGCTCCCCCTATATTCACCGAAAAGGAAACGAAATGGCAACAAACAACAAAAAGGGAGGCGCGCTCGATCGCGCCCGTCTGAGGGAGGCGGTGCCGCGCCTGCTTTCGTGGTACGCGGCGGTCAAAAAGCCGCTTCCGTGGCGGCTCTCGCCCACGGCGTATCACGTGTGGATCTCGGAGATCATGCTGCAGCAGACGCGCATTTCGGCGGCCATCCCGTATTATGAGCGATTTCTTCGGGCGCTTCCCGACGTAAAGGTCCTCGCCGAGGTCGACGAGGAGGTGCTGATGAAGCTGTGGGAGGGACTGGGCTACTACAGCCGCGCGCGCAACCTCAAAAAGGCGGCGGTGCGCGTGATGACCGAGCACGGCGGCGAGCTGCCGCGCACCGCACATGAGCTGCGTGAGCTGGACGGCATCGGACCGTATACCGCGGGCGCCATCGCATCGATCGCCTTCGGTCAGCCCAGCGCGGCCGTTGACGGCAACGTTTTGCGCGTGATCTCGCGCCTTACGGCACTGGAGGACGATGTGATGTCCGCCGCCACGCGCGGAAAGGTCACCGAGGCGCTGGAGGAGGTCTACCCCTCGGGCGAGGACGCGGGCAATCTTACCCAAGCGCTGATGGAGCTGGGCGAAAACGTCTGCATTCCAAACGGCGAGGCCAAGTGTGACGCGTGTCCGCTGGCCGAGCTTTGTCTGGCAAAGCGGCAGGGGCGGCAGGACGATCTGCCCGTAAAAACGCCCCCAAAGCCGCGCCGCATCGAAAAGCGTACTGTGCTTTTGCTTAAATGCGGTGATCAATATGCGCTGGCACAGCGCGAGAAAAAAGGACTTTTGGCCGGTCTTTGGGAATTCCCGAATACCGACGGACACCTCGATGCAAGCGGCGCACTTGAGGCGGCGCGCGCCCTCGGCGCGTCCCCGCTTTCCGCGTCGCCCGTGGGTGACGCACTTCACGTCTTTTCGCACGTGGAGTGGCATATGATCGGCTACCTTGTCGAGTGTGACCGCCTTCCGGCGGCGCTTGCTCACGCCACCCCCGACGTCATCCGCACCGAATACGCCATCCCCAAAGCCTTTCGCGCCTACCTCGCCAAAATATAAAACAAAAAAGCCCCGTCCGGGGCTTTTTCAAAAGCGACCGTATCCTCGGCCGACGTAGCCACATCGGCAAATCAAAATTTATAAAAAGAAAAGGGTGCCGCAAATTGGCACCACAACATTATTATTATATCATATTTTTGGCGATTTGTAAAGTGTTTCCTTTGTGCATTCCTACAAAATCTGCGAAATAAACAAAAAATAATTGTTAAGTTTTTACAAATTGCCTATTGAAATGGGGGAGGAAATCTGGTAAAATATAGGTGAAGAAAGGAAGGTACACGCCGATGGGCTAACACTTCAAAACCCGGAACAAAACCATAAGGAGAGGTAAATGCCAATGGGCTAAGCTACATCCGGATCACACAGGACGCCGCAGGCGGCAGGGTAGACAAATCGCACGCATCCCGCAGGTAGAAACGAAGATTCAACGAGCGATTCCGGTAGAAGCGGGAGGGACGGGCGATCCCGATGGGACCCGACAACAAAAGTCGGGGCGTGAAACGGGAAACACGGCGGTGTTACGCAGGATATAGAGTTTGCCGCAGCAGGTCTCTTGTCGGTGGTCAGAATTCGCCTTTTGCCAAGGAGCACACAAGAACAAAAGAATTTCCTTTAGAAAAGCCGAGAACCGTGTTGTTTGGTGTGAAAAAGCGGACAAAAGGCAGACAAAGAAAGCGAGGATAACAAAAGATGTTAGATATCAAGAGTGAACAGAGGTGACTCTTGATCGCGGATTTACAACCCACGGTCAAGAGTCACTTCTGTTTTTCTTGATCATAAAGGCTCACTCCGCGCCAAGGGCGCGGAGCGATACATTACGTAGGGGCAATTTTACGGCTCTCTTTTTCAAATTTTGATTTATCGGTGAGGGGGGACGTGCCTCCGGCGGCCAGCCTTTTAAAAAAGGCTGGGCGAAAACTTTTGCAGCATGGGTCTCTGCCAACTACACGTCATTTTAGACGGGAAGCCGCCGCGGCGGCTTTCCGTCAGTGCAAGGTCGGCAATCCGACAAAGAGAGCTTGCTCTCTTTTCGGCTTGCCGACCTCGCGCGCCCGAGACCTTCTCACGCGTGAGAAGGTCTCAAAATGACTCGGATAACGGACTACACGTTGTTTTCGCGTTATCGTTCGGGCTCCGTAATATCCAAACCCATTTTGCCCTGTGCAAAGGTTTCGTCCACCTTTTTAAAGGTGGCGGGGTTTGGGGCAGAGCCCCACGTCTCTCCTCCCCGACAAACTTCAATTTATGGATTTTTTGGCAAGTAAAGGGCAGGGAATGAGGTTTGATTGTGAAAACTGTTAAAAGGTTGACAAGCGGAGGAGCTTCTTTTTGTGACAAGTGCACATTGACAAATTTGGGGAAGGGAGAGTATAATTTTTTTATATATAAATTAATAAAATAGGGACGTTGTCTCTATGAATAAAATTGCTGAAAAGCAAAGGAGAAAGAGTTATGAACACAACATTCAAGAGAGGCTTTGCCATCCTTCTTGCCGCTTTGATGCTTGTTGGCACCGTGTGCCTGAGCGCTTGCGGCGGAAAAACCGGCAACGACACGTACTATATCGGTGCAACCGGCCCTCTTACCGGTGACGCGGCTGACTACGGTATTGCCGTAAACAACGGCGCGATGCTCGCCATCGAGGAGATCAACGCCGCAGGTGGTCTGAATGGCGTTCTTTTCCACTACGAGATGAAGGACGACAAGGCAACCGCCGCTGACGCAACCATTGGCTACAACGCGCTGATGGACGCCGGCATGCAGATCTCGATCGGTAGCGTTACCTCGGGCTCCTGCGAGGCTTTTGCCGCTGAGGCTGTCAAGGACAACCTGTTCTTTATGACGCCCTCCGCATCTGCCGCCAACGTAATTGCCGACAGAGCCAACGCCTTCCGCGTTTGCTTCGGTGACCCCGACCAGGGTATCCTTGCCGCACAGGCACTTGCCGCAAATTACGAGAAGATCGGTGCCATCTACGACACCAGCGATCCCTACTCCTACGGCATCTACGAGGCCTTCGAGGCTGAGATGAGCAAGCTGGGCAAGGCTTATGAGGTAAAGACCTTCGATAAGGACAACAACAAGGACTTCTCCGCACAGGTTGAGGCTCTGAAGGAGTGCGAGGTCATCTTCCTGCCCTTCTACTACACCGAGGCAGGTCTTGTGGCTAAGAAGTGCGCCGAGAAGGGCTGCACCGCAGACCTTTACGGCTGTGACGGTCTTGACGGCATTGCCGGCCAGATCGACGAGAGCGTAACCAACCACATCAAGTACATCACGCCCTTCGACGTAAACGCAACCGATGAAAAGACCGCGAACTTCGTTAAGAAGTACCGCGAGGTTTACGGCAAGGATCCCAGCCAGTTTGCCGCTGACGGATACGATGCCATCTACGTCATCTTCGAGGCTATGAAGGCTGCGGGTGTTGACGACGTGAACATTTCGGCCTCCGACCTTTGCCAGAAGGTGGTTGCCGCCATCACCGCCGAGAGCTTCCAGTACGTAGGTACCACCGGTACCATGACCTGGGATGTCAGCGGTGCGGCTACCAAGGTTCCCGTAATCGTTGAGCTTCAGTAACGCTTTTGGGCTTACGAAACCGTATATTTCTGCTGATACGCTCGAGGACTGTCCTCGGGCGTATCGGCGACTTTTGGTTTATAGCGCAAAACGGCCCACACCCCGGCGTAGACCGTCTTGCGGTGTAAACAAAAAAACAAAAGGAGAAAAAAATGAATCTGAACATTCTGTTTGACGGCCTGAGCCTCGGCGCCATCTACGCGCTGATCGCTCTGGGATATACCATGGTATACGGTATTGCCAAGATGCTGAACTTCGCACACGGCGACATCATTATGGTGGGCGCGTATACCGTGCTTTGTATGCTGAATCTGATGGGAAGCCCGATCGTGGCGCTGGTGGCGGCCATTGTGCTGTGTACCGCTATGGGCATCCTGATCGAAAAGATCGCGTACAAGCCGCTTCGCGGCGCCTCGCCCTTGGCGGTGCTGATCACGGCGATCGGCGTCAGCTACTTCCTTCAGGGTCTGGCTCAGCTGATCTTCGGCTCGGCCTCGCGCCAGGTCAGCCATCTGTACCTTGGCACCTTCAAGCTCGGCGCCATGGAGATCAACGTCGGAACGGTGGTCACGCTGGTGGTCGGCGGCATTCTGATGGTGGCGCTGACGCTGTTTGTCAAGAAAACGCGCACCGGACGCGCCATGCTGGCGGTCTCGGAGGACCGCGGCGCGGCACAGCTGATGGGCGTTAACGTCAACCGCATCATTATGATCACCTTTGCCATCGGCTCGGCTCTGGCGGCCTTTGCGGGTCTGTTTTACCTGATGTCCATTCCCTCGGTCAACCCGACGCTTGGCGCGATGCCCGGTATCAAGGCGTTCACCGCGGCGGTCATCGGCGGCATCGGCTCGATTCCCGGCGCGATGCTCGGCGGTATCCTTCTGGGTATGGTGGAGAACATCTGCAAGAGCATTCCCGTGGTCAGCGATTACACCACGGCCATTGAGTTCGGTCTTCTGATCGTCATTCTTCTTGTCCGTCCCATCGGAATTCTCGGCAAGAAGCGCAGAGAGAAGGTGTAATATGGAATATTTCAGAAACATCAAGGAGAGCTTTAAGCTGAAGCATTATACCAACTACATCGCGGTGGCGGCGGCTCTTGTTCTGTTTATTGTCCTGGGCTCGCTTGGCGCGCTCGGACGCTCTGACCTTGTGCTTTTGCACCGCATCGCGTACAGCATCGTGCTGGCGGTCTCGCTCAACCTCGTGGTCGGCTTCCTTGGCGAGCTTTCGCTCGGCCATGCCGGCTTTATGTGCGTGGGCGCGTACATCGGCTGCTATTTCGCTATCGGCATCTCGGACAAGGTGGGAAGCCCCCTGCTTGTTATGATCCTTTCGATGATCGTGGGCGGCCTTGTGGCGGCGGTGTTCGGCCTTATCATCGGTCTGCCCGCGCTCAGACTCAAGGGCGACTATCTGGCCATCGTTACGCTGGCCTTCGGTGAGATCGTGCGAAACGTGTTCAAGAACCTGAAGCTGTTTGGCGGCGCGATGGGTATGCAGACCTATAAGATCTCCTACGATCAGAAAACGCTGTATATCGTGTCCTTCCTTGTGGTGCTGGCGGTGCTGTTCCTTGTGCAGAACCTCATCCGCAGTAAGCACGGACGCGCAATCACCGCCATTCGCGACAACGAGATCGCGGCGCGCGCGATGGGCATTGGCGTCACTTACTATAAGCTTTTCGTGTTCGTCGTGGCGGCGTTTTTTGCCGGCGTGGCGGGCGTTATGTACGGTCATCAGGTCTCGCTGATCACGCAGGACACCTTCAGCTACAACTACTCCATCGAGATCCTCGTTATGGTGGTGCTGGGCGGAATGGGAAGCATCAGCGGCTCGATCGTGGCGGCCACGCTGATCACGTATATCAACTTCGTGCTTCAGAATCAGCTTTCGGGAGATCTGGCGGCGCTCAAGCTTCTGATCTACGCCGTTATCCTGGTTCTGGTGGTGGTATTCAGCAACGCACCGGCGCTCAAGCCCCTGCGCGAGCGCTTTAACTTCAAGGCGCTTTTGCGCAAGATCACCAAGGCGCACAAAAAGCCCGGCAACATCTCGGACGACGAGGCTGAGTGGAACCGCGTGGAGTCCAAGATCAAGATGGACGAGCTTTTGTCGGTGGACTTCCAAAACAGCAAGGCCTATACCCCGGATAAGAAATCCAAAAAGGAGGGCAAATAAATGTCGGACGTAGTACTTAAGATCGAAGATCTCGGCATTTCCTTCGGTGGACTTAAGGCGGTGCAGGGCCTCAATCTGGAGATCAAAAAGAAGCAGCTTTACGGCCTGGTCGGCCCCAACGGCGCGGGCAAGACCACGGTGTTCAATATGCTCACGGGTGTTTATCACCCCACCACGGGTCGCTTTTTCCTTGCGGGCGAGGATCTGACGGGCAAAACGCAGGAGGCCATCAACCACAAGGGCATCGCGCGTACCTTCCAGAACATCCGTCTGTTTAACAATATGAGCGTCATCCGTAACGTTCTGGTCGGTCTTCACAGCCGTCCCGAATACAAGTGCAATCCCTTTGTCAGCATGCTTCGCCTGCCGGGTCACTTTGACACCGAAAAGCGTATGCGTGATTTTAAGGCGTCTATTAAAGCCGATAAGGCAGGCAGAGCAAAAGACGTTCAAAAAGAGATAGAGTTCTATTTGTCAAGGGAAGATTATTGCGGAAGAATAGTAAATCTTTTAAGAAGTGGCGAGATGCCCACTAAGGTCACCCATAACGATACTAAATTAAATAACGTTATGCTTGACGCTACTACGGGTGAGCCCGTTGCGGTTATCGACCTTGATACCATAATGCAAGGCAGTATTTGTTATGACTTTGGCGACAGCATTCGTTTTGGTTGCAATCACGCAGACGAGGGCGAGCAAGACCTTTCAAAAGTAAACTTTGATATAGAACTTTTTGAAGAATACGCTAAGGGTTATCTTTCGGCGGTAGGTGATAGCGCAACGCAAGTGGAAAGGGATAATCTTGCGTTTGGCTCAATCTTAATGACCTATGAGTGCGGTATGAGATTTCTAGCCGACTATCTTGACGGTGACGTGTATTTTAGAATAAAGAGAGAAAGCCACAATCTTGATAGGTGCAGAACGCAAATGAAACTTGTAGAAGATATGGAAAAG
>CAJGDZ010000029.1 GCA_904502055.1 uncultured Clostridia bacterium
AAACGAACTGAAATTTGATGAAAAAGGGCTGATCCCTGCGATCGTGGTGGACGCGGAAAACGGGAAGGTGCTGACGCTTGCTTATATGAACCGGGAAAGCCTGCAGATCTCCATGGAAAAGGGGCTGACCTGTTTCTGGAGCCGCAGCCGTCAGGAGCTCTGGCTGAAGGGTGAAACCAGCGGAAATTATCAGCACATCGTCTCCATCACAGCGGACTGCGACCGGGATGCGCTGGTCGTGAAGGTGGAAAAGGACGGACCGGCCTGCCATCTGGGCACCGAAAGCTGTTTCAATGATCCTGTCTGGGAAAGCGAGACTCTCCATGAATTCTCTCTTGACGGGCTGATGGAGCTCATCGCCGGCCGGAAAACGGAAAAGAAGGAAGGTTCCTATACGACGTATCTGTTTGAAAAGGGACTGGATAAGATCCTGAAGAAGGTGGGCGAGGAGTCGACCGAGGTCATCATTGCCGCCAAGAGCGAGGACAAGGCCGAAACCGTTTACGAGATCGCCGATCTTGCCTATCACGTGATGGTGCTGATGACCGAGGCGGGCATCACGCTTGAGGACATCCACCGCGAGCTGGCCTCGCGCCACGTGATCGACCACAAGGTCAAGCAGGAGAAGATGACCCAATGATCCTTTCGGATTTTCACACGCACTCCCGTTTTAGCGACGGCAAAAACACCGCCGAGGAAATGGTGAAGCACGCCATCTCGATGGGACTTTCGGCCATCGGACTTTCGGATCACGCTTCGGGCGACAACGATTACAGCATGAAAAAGGAGGACATCCTCCCCTACCGCCGCGAGATCGCACGCTTGAAGGATGTCTACGGCAACCGCATCGAGATCCTTATGGGCATTGAGCTTGACGCCGACGGCATCGACACCGCCGACGCCTATGACTATGCCATCGCCTCGGTGCACCATATGACCGTGGCGGGCAAGGACTACTGCATCGACCTCTCGGTGGACGAGACGCGCCGTATGCTCTCCGAGGGCTTTGGCGGCGACTTTGACAGCCTTGCTGAGGCCTATTACGAAAAGCTGACAAATTACGCGCTTCGCTCGGGAGCTCATATCATCGGCCATTTCGATCTCCCCACAAAATTCTCCGAGGTCGGCGTGCCCTATGACGCGCAAAGCCCGCGCTACAAGGCGGCGTGGCAGGCGGCACTCTCGGCGCTTGCCAATAAGATGGTCTTTGAGATCAACACGGGGGCCATCAGCCGCGGTTACCGCACCGCCCCCTACCCCGACTCACCGATCCTGACCGAGCTTTCAAGGCTGGGTGGCAAGGTCCTTATGTCGGGCGACGCCCATAGCACCACCGCGATCTGCGCGCACTTTGACAAGGCAAGCGATATCCTCCTTGCCCACGGCTTCCGCGAGGCCGGCTTCACCGACAAAAACGGAAGGATTCATAAGCAAATATAAAAAACGACAGACAAAAGTCTGTCGTTTTTTAGTGTATCAGCATATAAGTGCCTTCCAGCGCCAGCAGGTGTAACGGATAAAAGACGTAGAAAAAATATTTCATACGCCATTTGCCGCGCTTCCCCGAATACAGCGCAAGCGGGATAAGTGCCAAAAAGGACCAGTACTGCACGCCGCCAAGGCTGATAGCAAGCGGCACCATACCGATCGCCAGCATCAAAAGGTGAATGGGGATGTTATCCCACCGCGCGCGGCGGCTTTCCTCTGTGACGGAGACCGGGTGAAGCAGGGCCGCAAACACGGGCAGCATACAGCCGAAAAAGCCGTAATCGATGGTCAAAACCAAATTGAGCACGTACACAGCGGCCACCGCCAGGACAAAAAGCGCAAGCGTTGCCGCCTTTTTCCACGGTGTGCTCTCCGCATCCGTCCACGCCCTTTTGAAGGCCTGCAGTGCATACACGGTGAGGATGGAAAGCGAAAACGTGACGAGAATGCTCATGTACGTATCGCCGTTGTAGACAAAATACACCGTCTGACAAAGCGCCGCGAGACCAAATACTGTGAGGAAATAGCGAAGCTTATTGCGCGTGTATCGGCACCCCTCGGCGATCATAAAGGCAAAGATGGGAAGCGCCAACCGCCCGACAATGCGAAAAAGACTCACCGTGGGGAAAAAGAGCAGCCCCACATGGTCGGCAAGCATGGAAACCGCCGCCAGGATCTTCAGCGCATTGCCGCTAAGGCCAAAGCGTCCGCTTTTTACAGAACTCATTTGCTGCCCAGTCGGTTTTGGATCACCTTAACCGCGCTGTCAAGATAATCATTCTCCATCAGCTCCAGCATACCGCGGTCAACCAACGCCGCGAGCTTCGGATCCATCGGGATCTGTCCCAGAAGATCGTAGCCGAACTTCTCTGCGATCTCGTCGATGTGGCTCTCGCCAAACACGTGGATGTGCTTGCCGCAATCGGGGCACTTGACGTAGCTCATATTCTCCACAAGACCCAGCACCGGAATGTTCATCAGCTTGGCCATGTTGGCCGCCTTGGCCACGATCATGGAAACCAGCTCCTGCGGGCTGCTTACGATCACGATGCCGTCAAGCGGAAGCGACTGGAACACCGTGAGCGGTACGTCGCCCGTTCCGGGAGGGCAGTCAACAAACAGATAATCGATATCGTTCCAGATGGTCTCCGACCAGAACTGCTTGACCACGCCCGCGATGACGGGGCCACGCCATACGACGGGCTTATCCTCCTCCTCAAGGAGCAGGTTGACCGACATGATGTCGATGCCCGTGGTGGAGTGAGGCGGGATCATCCCCTCGGGACCGCCCTCAACACCGGGCTTCAGGCCAAACGCCTTGGGGATCGACGGACCGGTAATGTCCGCGTCGAGAATTCCCACCTTGTAGCCCTCTCTCTGCATCAGCACCGCCAGCATTGAGGTGACGAGCGACTTACCAACGCCGCCCTTACCGCTGACCACGCCGATGACGTGCTTTACATTACTGAGGGGATTGGGAGCCTCAAGAAGGCTCTCGGGTTTTCTTGAAGAACAGTTGCTCGAGCAGGTCGAGCAATCGTGTGTGCATTCTTCTGCCATTTTATCTGAATTCCTTTCTGAATTATATTTCTTTGACTATTATATCTCTAATTTTGTTTTTTTTCAAGTGCTTTTGTGGGAAAGTTGTAAATTTTTTGGATTTCCTCTTGATATTTGAGAAAGAAATCGTTATACTATATATGTTTATATTTTCAATATTCTAAAGGAGATGTATAGCTATGGAGAAAACCTTAACAAAGCTTACAAATTGGGAAGGCGCCAAGGGTCCCGTCCTTACCATCGTTATGGACGGCGTGGGTCTCGCCCCCGACACGGTTGCCAACGCGGTAGCCGGTGCATATACCCCTACGCTTGATATGCTGATGCGCAAGTACCCTATGGTCTCGCTCAAGGCTCACGGTACCGCCGTCGGCCTGCCCTCGGATGACGACATGGGCAACTCTGAGGTCGGTCACAACGCGCTGGGCGCAGGTCAGGTGTTCGCACAGGGTGCAAAGCTGGTCACCCAGTCGATCGAAAGCGGCAAGATGTTTGCCTCCGAGACCTGGCAGACTGTAGTTGGCAACGTAAAGAGCAACGCCTCTACCCTTCATTTTCTCGGCCTGTTCTCGGACGGAAACGTGCACTCGCATATCGATCACCTGAAGAGCATGATCACACAGGCAAAGAAAGAGGGCGTAACTAAGGTTCGCGTTCACATTCTCATTGACGGACGTGACGTCGGTGAGACCTCGGCTCTCGATTATATCCTTCCCTTTGAGGATTTCCTTGCCTCGCTTCGCGACGATGGCTTTGACATCTGCATTGCCAGCGGTGGCGGAAGAATGCAGGTGACCATGGACCGCTACGAGGCCAACTGGCATATGGTGGAGCTGGGCTGGCACACCCACGTTCTGGGTGATGCGAGAGCGTTTGCCAGCGCCGCTGAGGCAGTTGAGACCTACCGCAGTGAGCTTCACGTCATCGACCAGGATCTGCCCCCCTTCGTCATTGCCAAGGACGGAAAGCCCGTGGGCACCATTGAGGACGGAGACAGCGTGATCTTCTACAATTTCCGTGGCGACCGCTCCATCGAGATCTCCAAGGCGTTTGACGACGCGGACTTTGACAAGTTTGACCGCGTTCGCTACCCCAAGGTGGTGTACGCCGGTATGCTGGAGTATGACGGCGACCTTCACATTCCCTCCCGCTTCCTGGTGAACCCCCCCGAGATCTCCAATACCATGAGCGAGTATATGGCAGCAAGCGGCATTCCCGTTCTTGCCATTTCCGAAACGCAGAAATACGGTCACGTGACCTATTTCTGGAACGGCAACCGCTCGGGCAAGTTCTCCGAGGAGCTTGAGACCTACATTGAGATTCCCTCGGACGTTGTTCCCTTTGAGCAGAGACCCTGGATGAAGTGTGCCGAGATCACCGATAAGCTCATTGAGTGTCTGGAGTCGGGCAAGTACCGCTATCTGCGTGTCAACTTCCCCAACGGCGATATGGTCGGTCACACCGGCTCTCTGGCGGCGACCCGTTGCTCGATGGAGGCGCTGGATCTTCAGCTGAAGCGCATTCTCGACGTGGTGGACAAGCTTCACGGCGTGGCGCTCATCACCGCCGACCACGGCAACGCCGACGAGATGTACGAAATGGACAAGAAGACCGGTGCGCCTAAGGCAAACAAGGACGGAAGTCTTAAGGCAAAGACCAGCCACACGCTCAATCCCGTTCCCTGCATTATCTATGACAACTTCTACGCCGACAGCTATAAGATGAAGGCCGACGAGGGCAAGTTCGGACTCTCCAACGTTGCCGCTACCATGGTTAACCTTCTTGGCTACGAGGCTCCCGATATGTGGGACGAATCTCTCATCGAAATTCAGTAAAGCAAAACCGCTTCACGGTGACCCGTGAAGCGGTTGTTTTTATTTCATAAAGTTTTCCTTCAGGTAATTAAAGCTGGTGATAATGCTGTCAAAGGCATTGCCCGTGGCAAAGTTGTTGTCCTGCTCCACCACAAAATCCTTAACACCACTGTCCTCGGCCAGCGGAATGATGTCCTCAAAATTGATGTTTCCGTTTCCGATCTCGGTGATGTAAGGCGCGTTGTTCTCGCCGCAGGCACCCATATCCTTCAGGTGAAGGATGTCCACACGGCCGCGCAGACGCTCCAGCATCTTTCTCACGTCATAGCCGCCGTGCTGCACCCAATAGGTATCCAGCACAAAGGAAATGTTGTTCGGATCGAAATGCTCAATGAGCGTATCCATCATGGTCTTTCCGTTAAATTTCTTAAACTCAAAGCTGTGGTTGTGATAGGTGAATTTAAAGCCGTGCTCACCGAGTTTTGCGGCAATGCCGTTGGCCTTCTCGACGAACTCCAGAAGCTGCTCCTCACTCTGAGCAATGCTCGGCATACCGCCGATACCCATATTTCTTGTGCCGATAATATCGTGAATCTTCATGGCCTCGTCCAGATCGGTGCTCATCATTTTCCAATCAAAATGCGTGCCGCAAATCGCGATCTCAGCGTTATCCGCACATTCCTTATAATATTTTGCCGATTCCACGTCGGTGATCTGTCCTGCGGTCTGCACCGAGGTATAGCCCGCGCGGCGAATGTTCAAGAACGCCTCGCGCATACCGTCGGGCGTTCCCGTAAAGGCGCGCACCGTGTAGATCTGTAATCCAAGCTTATCCATAAGTACCTCTCTCTCTTTGGTCATATCATTATAATTCATTTCCCGCAAAAAGTCAAGGGCTTTTTCTTGCCGACACAGACAAAAAAATGCGCGTTTCTTATTGCAATTTTTACAAAAATACTGTATAATGATAGATAAGGATATTTTTATTAAGAGGGTATCTTTTTTATGAAATACAAAACGCTTCTTTTTGATGCCGATGGCACGCTTTTGGATTTTGAACGCGCCGAATACGAGGCACTTTCCGATATTTTAGCCGAATTCGGCATCCCCGATACCAAGGAAAATCACGCCATCTATTCGGCGGCCAACGACGAGCAATGGAAGCTGCTGGAAAAAGGGCTTGTCACCCGAAGCGACCTTCGCATCAACCGCTTCGTCAACTTTATGAATCGGATCGGCGTTTCCGCCTGTGCGCACGCCATGGCAGACAGCTATATGCACGCGCTCGCAACCAAAAGTCATCTTCTGGGCGGTGCCCTTGAGCTTTGCCGCGAGCTTAGCCAAACACACGAGCTTTACATCATAACCAACGGCTTCCGCTATATCCAGCAAGGGCGTTTCTTCCCCAGCCCCATCGCTCCCTTCTTCCGCAATGTCTTTATTTCGGAAGACATTGGCGCAGAAAAGCCCGACGCCGCCTTTTTCGATTACGTAAAAGCACACATTTCAAATTTTTCGCCCGAGTCCACGCTTGTGATCGGCGACTCGCTTTCCTCAGACATAGCAGGCGGCATCCGTGCGGGACTTGACGTGTGTTGGTACAATCCGAAGGGAAAGGAAGCCCCCTCAGATATGAACATTACCTATACCGTATCACAGCTTTCCGATATTCTTCCCATCACGCGGAAGTAACTCAGAATGGAGACCGTTATGCTTAGAACTTCCACACTTTATGCAAGACTGAAGGCATTGAACGTTCCCTGCAAGGAGATCGTTTCGATGTCCAACCATACCACCATGCAGGTCGGTGGCATTGCGCCCGTCGTTGCCTACGTGCGAAACGCGGAGGAAATGATCACCGCAATTCGCGAAGCCAAGAACAACGGCGTAAAATACGCCGTGATGGGCAACGGAAGCAACGTCATCGTCGCCGATGACGGCTTTGACGGACTTGTGATCGTCACCACCGATATGAAAAACTTTTCGCTTGAGGGCAACCTCATCAAGGCCGATTGCGGTGCTTCGCTGACGCGGCTTGCCGTCGCGGCACAGCGCGAGGCTCTGTCGGGTCTCGAGTTTGCCTATGGCATCCCCGGAACCGTCGGCGGAGGCGTGTTTATGAACGCAGGTGCCTTTGGCGGAAGCCTTTCGGACGTCGTGGTCTCCTCCATTTGCTACGATACCAAAAACGATTCCATTCGCAAGATCGACCGTGAGGAGCACGATTTCCGCTACCGTGAAAGCATTTATACCCGAAATCCCGATTACATTATTCTTGCCGTTATGCTTGAGCTGAAGCCCGGCAAGGTCGAGGATATCGTCGCCAAAATGAATGAAAACATCCGCACACGCAAGGAAAAGCAACCGCTGGAATACCCAAGCGCGGGAAGCGTTTTCAAGCGTCCCGTCGGATTTTACGCAGGGGAATTAATTGAAAAATGTGGTCTTAAGGGCTACCGCATAGGCGGCGCGGAGGTGTCGGAAAAGCACGCGGGATTTATTATCAACCGCGGCGGCGCCAAGGCAGAGGACGTGATGCGTCTTGTCAGCTACGTTAAAACCAAGGTCTTCCTCGAGTATTCGGTTGAGCTTGAGTGTGAGATCCGATATCTCGGCGAATGAATCTGTTTTACAGACGCCCCCTCGCACAGTTCTGTGCTCTTTTTGCGGCAGCCTCAATCGTCGGTGCTTGTCTTACGAAAAAGCACCTTTCCCTTCACTTGCCGCTGGCAATTTTATCCATTCTTATATCGGCATTGCTTATAGCGGTGCCGATTTTTGCAAGACGCTTCCATCCAAAATTACTCACCCCGGCGCTTTCCCTTCTTTTTGTCGCCCTCTCACTTATTCAGTCTTATATGGCCGTCAACCGCAAGCTTGAAACCGTTTCCCGTTTTGAGGGGATGGCGCAGACCTGCACGTTGGAAATTCGTGAATCGACACTATCCACAAGTTATCTCTCCACATATCGTGCAGAGATCCGGCAGATCGGTGAGAGCCGTGTGGCAATCCAAAGCAAAATCACCTTTCCTTTTGATGCCGAGCTTTCGGTCGGCGATCGCATAGAAGGCAATTTCTACATCCTGGCAGCAAGCGAGGATGCCGAGAACGCTTCGTACCTGCTTTCCGAGGGCATCCTGGCCACGCTGGAGGCCGCGGATGAGAGCGTGACCGTGATCGGTCACACGACGCCCGATCCTCTTTCCAAGGCGCTTTTCTCACTCCGCGACCACCTTTCGGATCTTATCGACCGCCATGTTGGCGGCGAGGAGGGGCATTTGATCTCCTCACTGTTTCTCGGCAGGCGCGATCTTCTCCGAGACAGCACCGTACGCGACTTTCGCCGTACGGGCACTACGCATCTTCTCGCCATCAGCGGCATGCACCTGTCGGTCATCGTTTTGTTTGTCGACCTTTTGCTCCGTGTTTTTGGCGTAAGCAAGAAGTGGCGTTGTGTCGCCGTTTTGCTCGTCACCCTCTTTTATCTGGCGCTGACCGGCTTTGCGCTTTCGGCCTGTCGCGCGTTTCTGATGTGCTGCTTTGTCTACCTCTCCTGGCTTTTTCACGGCGAAGGCGATACGGTGACCTCACTGTTTTTCGCACTCTTTTTCCTTCTGCTGATCTCACCCACCTCGGTTTACGACGTCGGTATGTGGATGTCGGTGCTGGCGGTGCTCGGCATTGTGATCGTCTTGAATTTTTTGGAGTCCTTGCGGGAGCGACTTCGAAAAAGAGGTATGAGCAAGAAAAAGCTTCGCCTTGTTTACTCGGCAGTCTCCGCCGTATGCATCTCCCTTGCCGCCGAGCTTTTCATCCTTTTCCCGATGTGGCTGGCCTTTGATGAGCTTTCGCTCGTCGCGCTCCCCTGCGGATTGCTTCTCTCGCCGCCAGTGACGGCGACCTTGTTCCTTACGCCCTTTCTGTTCCTTTTCGCGTGGTTTCCGCCGTTTGCCTTTTTAATCGGACGGATTCTGTACGGCATCTCTCATATGATCCTGGAGGGCGTCACCGAATTTTCCCGTTTACGCGGGATCACCGTCTCGCTCGGACATCGCTTTTTTGATTTTTTCGTTCCCATCTTCTCGCTGATCCTCCTTATTCTTTTGATTGTAAAGCTAAGGAAGAAGTGGCTGATCCCCGCCGCGATGGGCGCGGCCATTCTCTCACTTGCCGCCTTTCTTTGCTTTTTGCGCATCCCGTCGCCCGACACGGTAACAGCAGATTACCTGGCACAAGGGGAAAGCGCCCTGCTCGCATTCACCACAGGCGAGCAAAGCGTGGTTTGCGATCTCTCAAGCGGCTCATACACCGTGATCGGCCAGACCCACACCCTTCTTGCCAAACAACGCGCCACCGAGATCTCCGCCTTTCTTTTGACCCATTACCATCAAAATCATATCCGAAGCATCTCTCGTCTGCTTGAAGGCGCAACGGTTCGCTCGCTTTACCTTCCCCTGCCGCAAACCGAGACGGAAAGCGGCATTCTGGAGACGCTTATCACACAGGCCAAGGAGCAAGACTGCAAGGTCACACTTTATGACCGCGGCAGGCCGCTCGTCCTTGGAGAGCTTACACTTGAGATCTCAAAGGAGGTGTATCTCAAGCGCTCAACGCACCCCACCTTTTATCTTTCGGCAAGTGCCCACGGTCAAACGCTGATCTACGCGGCCGAGTCGGTTCACGAGGATGAGACGCTTTATACCGGACTTTGCAGGCAAACCGAAAGCGCCGAGGTTTTGATCCTCGGCAACCACGGCCCCATCACCAAGGAGAATTTTTCCTATCCCCTCGGGGACGGCTACGTGCTTGTGGCCGACGCCACGCTTGCCGAGCATTTCTTTTTAACCGAGCCGCCAACAGGCACGGTCCTTCGCGACACCACACGCCTCACCTATTGCTTTCCAAAATAAAAACGCCCCACGCTGCGACAAGCACAGCGTGGGGCATTCTTTATTCCAGAGTATATTCGCCGTCGGTAATGACCTTGTATATCCGGTATTCATTCTTTTCAAGGACCAGTGAAGCCGCCTTTGCCTTAAGCGGCGTGCGCGCGGCCACGTACACGGTCTCCCCGCTCTTGATCGGCGTACCGACAAGGCGCCCGCCTTGCTTTGTCCACGGTGTCTGCATAACGACCGAGGCGTCCGAGCCGACCACGGCCAAATCGTCGCGATCGGTGAAATACAGCACCAGCGAGCTGCGAGCCGGAACGGTGACCGAATACATACCGCCCTTATGAACACCAAATTCTCCGCTCCAGAATTCCCAGACCAACGCCTCTTTGTTTTCCACCGACATGGTACGGGGCGCATCACCCCAGTTGATGAGTGCCACCGTTCGGGTAGCCCCCTTCTTGCCAAAGTCCAGAACGCCGGGAATAAAGGAATCCATAAGGTCCAGCGGACGGGCACATTCCTGTGTCACAGGATACAGCTTGGAGATCAGCATAAGCTGCTGCTCGGAAAGAAGCGGAAGCTTATCGGAAAGCATCAGGATGCCGCCCGAGGCCGCCATAGCAGTCACATACGTGCGGATCTCATCGTCCGTACGCGTGCAAAGACGGAAGCACTCCCCGTCCTCGTTTTCCTTTTTGCGGATGATGAGACAGTCCGCATCGATGAGATAATAATTTCTGTGATAATAGTAGCGCTTAAGAACGGCGTTGAACACCGTACGAAGTGATTCCCAACGCTCAAACACGTCACCCGAAACGCGCATACCGTCCACAAGGCCGATCGCACCGCCAAAGGGCGTGGTGCAGCCAAGAAGGAAGGTGTCCTTGGTAACATTTTCACGGAAGAGTTTGAGTCCGAGACGGTAGTTTTCCAGCGCCGTAGCGTCGGGATCGTAATGCCTTCCTGCGGCAAGTGTGGGCGTTATGATGTCCATTTTAATATAGCGGAAGCCCCAATCATAGGACAGACGGCGGAAGATGCCACCCATATATTCGCGCACCTTGGGGTGCGTGTAGTCCAGACAAAGTGCATTCCCCTTCCAGGGCTCACCGTCAGCTTTTTTTACGAACCAATCGGGATGCTCGCCGGCAAGCGGAATATCCGGCTTACAGCCAAAGGGTGCGATCCAAATGCCGGGAATATAGCCGGAGGCCTTGATCTCATCGGCAAACGCCTTCATATCGCCAAACTTGTCATTGGCCTCCCAGGTGCCCCAGCCATCATTCCAGCCCTCATCGATCTGAATGTACTTGACCGGAAGAAGCTCCTTATGGTCGGTCAACACCTGCATATTCTGGCGCATCCTCTCGGCGGAAATACCGGCTCCGTAGTAATACCACGAGCAATAGCCAAAGGGGTTTTCCCTCTCCGAGCGCGTAACGCCCGCAAGCCTTGCCACCTCGCGCGCAAACTTGTCAAGTCCGCTTACGCAGTCCTCACAGGGCGCAAGCAAAAACCACTCCGAGGTAACGCTGTCTCCGCTTCCAAGGGTATGAAGCTCGGTATTGCCAAAGGCGGTGATAAAGCCGTCTCGGCTCACCGTCACACTTGAAAAATACTTGTTGTAGGTTGCCGCGCCGAACACAAAGGCATCCCCCTCCACCGTGTCAAACACAGTGTTTTCAGCACTGGTATACACGGCGCCATAGACCGTGCGCACGGTATCGATCATCGACTGCATCTCGCACACGCTCATGCCGTTGCGGTTGATGGGACGGTTGACGATCATACGGTCAGGCGTTCGGCAAAGCGTACCCGCAAAGGCCGTGAAATCACAGGGCACCGTAATATCCTGGCCGAGGTTTCGGAAGGTGGAGCGAATCAAAAATCCGTCAGCGCAAGGAGCCATCTCAAGGGTAAGATTGTCGCAAAAGGCCCGATTTCCCTCTACCGTCCATTCACCCGTGGCATAAACCGTAAGTACGTTGTAGTTTTTGCCGGGGTGCTTTAAGTAGCCCGTAATGTCAGAAACCAGTACCTCTCCTTTATCCGCTATGCAGAGCGATCCGTTTCGGATTTCAAAACTCATACATTATTCCATCCTTTCATAATGCTAGCACCATTTTACAAAATTCTTCTTTATTTGTCAATATCAAAAGCGGATTTCAAAGAAGATATACCCCTTTCCCCAAAAGCCAATAAAAATTTTCTCAAAATTCGTTTCTAACATTTCGGAAACATTTTGCAAACAAAATGCGAAAGAAAGCGCGGTACAATAGGCACACAATCAAGCAAGGCGCGCACCGCCGCCAATCAAACACAAAGAGAGGTAATGAAGATGAACAGAAACGATCAGCAATTTATGGCACAGAAGATCCGCACGCAGTACATGGAGAAGCAGCCCTCGGAGCTGGACGCGCTCCGCGCCCTTGACGCAAGAGTCAAGCGCCCCGCCCACGTTTTTGCCTACGTATTCGGTAGCCTTTCCGCCATCGTTATGGGGGCGGGTATGAGCCTTGTTATGACCGAGATCGGTGCGATGCTCGGTATGGCAAGCACCACGGTATCCGGCATCGTGATCGGCATTTTGGGAATGGCTATGGCCATCGTCAACTATCCGATCTACAAGCGAATTCTGGAGAACCGCAAGCAGAAGTACGCCGCCGAGGTCCTGGCACTCAGTGACAAGATCATTCGGGACTAAAAAGGAGAAAAAGGATGGGAATCAAAGCATTTTTCAAAAAGGCATTTAACGATATGAAGGAGAGCACCAAGGCACAGCACGAGGTGGACAAAGCAAACTTTGCCGCCGCCAAGGCTGAGGCGAAGGCAACCTGGGAGGAGGCCAAAATGCCGCCCTCTCAGAGACAGGCAAAGATGCAGGAAGAGCGAGAGGCTCAGATTGCTGCGGCAAACGAGCGCAAGGCTGCCGCCGAGGCACGCATCGACGCGGCAAAAGAAAAAGAAAAAGAAAAAGAAAAACACAAACAAAATTTTAACATTTCCGTGGTATAATGAAGCCGTAACGGTAAAAAAGCCCCTCGGAGGATGATAATATGTTTAAGATTTTAGTGGTGGAGGACGATCGGGAT